>CALWSX010000199.1 GCA_944384285.1 uncultured Lachnospiraceae bacterium | reverse complement strand
TAGGGTTCCATCTTCTTGTCTGATGTCCAAAGTGAACACCTGCTTCTAATAATTGTTTCATTGAAATAACGCTCATAAAAAAATCCTCCTATTTGGTTTATCCTCCACATTCTCCAATCAAACAAGGAAACTTAAGACTTTAAGCACCATCCAAGTTTTGGGAATATGTGTGTTATAATACATCTTGTAAATTATATCATAGCCCATTTCTAAAATCAAGAAAAAGTTATGTGATATATAAAATATTTTAACATTCCAGAAATAATTTTAATATATTTATTTCCAATTTTCAATTAATTTATAGCTTATAATAAGATTTTTATAAAAGCGTTTTTATTATTTTAAAACAAAATATTAGAAACAAAATTTATAATAGCGCACACGGTTATACCGCAAATAGTAGGTATAAAAAATGCCATTAATGTATATTTAATGCTTCCGCATTCTTTTTTAATAGTTAAAAGTGTTGTTGAACAAGGCCAGTGCATAAGAGAAAAACATATAAAACAAAGTGCTGTAGTTATAGTCCAGTTGTTTTCTACAAGAAGATTTTTAAGTTCAATTAGAGAAGAAAATTCAGCGATACTTCCTGTTTTTAGATATCCCATTATTATAAGAGGAATTACAATTTCATTTGCCGGAAAACCTAATATAAAAGCTGTAAGAATTATGCCGTCAAGCCCCATAAATTTACCTAAAGGGTCAAGAAAATTTGAAATATAAATTAGAATGCTTTTGTCGTATATATAAACATTTGATAAAAGCCATATAATAAGTCCGGCAGGTGCGGCAATCATTATAGCAAGCAAAAATACAAAAAGTGTTCTGTCAAATATTGATGTGACAATAACTCTTGTAAATTGGGGTGTTCTGTAGGGAGGAAGTTCTAAAACGAAAAAGGAGGGTACACCCTTTAAAAAAGTTTTAGAAAGAATATATGATATTAAAAAAGTAACTAATACTCCGAAAGTAATAACGCTCATTAATATAAATGCAGTAAAAAGACTTCCGTTAATCAAAAAAATGCCTGAGGAAAAAAACATTGTGGAAACGGCAATTAATGAAGGAAATCTACCATTACACGGCATAAAGTTATTGGTTAAAATTGCAATAAGGCGTTCACGAGGGGAGTTTATAATTCTTGCTCCTATAACCCCTGCGGCATTACAACCAAGTCCCATACACATTGTAAGACATTGTTTTCCGCAAGTGCAGCATTTTTTAAAACAACCGTCCAGATTAAAGGCAACTCTTGGAAGATATCCAAAATCCTCCAAAATGGTAAAAAGAGGGAAGAAAATAGCCATAGGAGGAAGCATAACAGAAACTACCCATGACAAAACTCTGAACATGCCAAATACAAGCATTCCGGTTATAAATACAGGAACATTATATTCAATGCATATATTGTATAAAATGTTTTCTACTTTGCCGAAGAATGAAAAAAGCAGTTCAGAAGGATAATTTGCGCCTTTAACAGTAATCCAAAGTATGAACATAAACACAATAAACATAATTGGGATACCTGTTATTTTATTTGTGAGAAATTTGTCGATAGTACGGTCTCTTTTCAAATGGTTTTCTTTTTTGAAGGTTACACATTTTTCTGAAATATTTTTTGCTTTATTATAATTTCCAAGTATAATTTCATCAGAAACATTTATATTTTTTTCTTTTAATAAATTTTTTTCTATTTCGACAACATTTTTTAAATCAGTATTTTCAGTTAAATAAAAATTATCTGTAATAGTTTTGCATATTTCAGAATTTCCTTCAAGAAGTCTTAAAGCTACCCAACGTTTGTAAGAAGAAACGTTATCAGGAAGTATATCTGTAATATTTTTTAAAGAATTTTCAATTTCATCTTTATAATGTATTATTTTACTTATTTCATTATTTTTTTTGTCTTCAAAACTTCTTAAATAAATTTCTTCTTTAAGCAAATCCATATTTATTTTTTTTGCAGCACTAATTTGTATAACAGGTTTTAAAAGTTCTTTTTCAAGTTTTTCTTTTGAAACAAAAATTCCCTTTTTTTCTGCTTCGTCTATAAGATTAAGACAAATTATAATATTTGAATGAATTTCTGATATTTGAAGTGCAAGATTTAAGTTTCTTTCAATACATGTTGAATCTAAAACAATAACAACAATATCAGGTTTTTCAAAACAAATATAATCTCTGGCGCTTTTTTCTTCTTCAGAATCAGATAAAAGGGAATAAGTTCCTGGAAGATCCACAATATCAAAAGTTTTGTCTTTGTATGAGAATTTTCCGGTTTTATTTACAACAGTTTTTCCGGGCCAATTTCCTGTATGTTGATTAAGGCCTGTTAAATAGTTAAAAACTGTACTTTTTCCGACGTTTGGGTTTCCAGCTAAAGCAACTGAAACTTTATCTTTGCTAAGATTTAAAGTTTTATTTCCCATACGCTGCTCCTTTTATATTTCTATATTACAAATATCTTCATATCTAAGGGCAATTACAGTGCCTCTTACATCATAGGCATATAAACTTTTTAAAAAATTAGACTGTATGTGTTTTACAGTTGTTCCTTCCGTAACTCCCATATCCTGAAGGCGTCTTTTTCTGTCAGAAGGGAGGTTTAATTTTTTTATTGTTGCGGAAGAATTTGTTTTTAATATATCAAGAGTCATAATTTCACCTTAAGTTTTTTATAGTATGCTATGACATAAAGAGGGGATTTGTTACTTAAAAATTAAAAAAAAGCAGTCTGCCATTTTAAGCAGACTGTAAAAATTTTTATATTAGAAAACACAGTATTTTGCCATGTATTCTTCCATTTTTGGAATTAAATTTTTAAATTCATCTTTTGTTTTAAGGTATTCGTGGATATCTCTAACATCAACAATAGGATGAACACTTATTCCAAAATCTTCTAAAAGTTCCATTATAGCTGTTTTTCCAGGAGTTTTTCCAACTTCGCATCTGTTAACGCTGATAAACATATCTTTAACAGTAACATCAGCAGCAGCTTTTAAAATAGGAAGAGTTTCTCTAACAGCTGTACCTGCTGTGATAACGTCTTCGATGATTATTACACGGTCATTTTCTTTAGGTTTGTATCCAACAAGGCTTCCGCCTTCGCCGTGGTCTTTTACTTCTTTTCTGTTGAAGAAATAAGGTTTGTCAATGTTATGTTTTTCAGCAAGCATTGCAGATGTAATAGTAGCAAGAGGAATACCTTTGTATGCAGGACCAAACATTGCGTCAAACTCTTCACCGATTGTGTTTTTAATTAAGTTTGCATAAAAAGTACCAAGTGTTGCAATTTGTTTTCCTGTTTTATAATTTCCTGTGTTTATAAAGTAAGGAGTATTTCTTCCGCTTTTTGTAACAAAATCTCCAAATCTTAAAACATCAGCACTCATCATAAATTCAATAACCTCTATTTTTTCTTTTGTAAGCATAATTGTCCTCCTATTCAATAATTCCTCTTATTTCGGATAAATCTTTAATATTATTTTTTTCCATATATTCTTTAATACCGTCAACAATTTCAACAGTAGCATAAGGATTTGCAAAATTTGCTGTTCCAACAGAAATCATAGTTGCTCCCGCCATAATAAATTCTAAGGCATCTTCAGTATTAGAAATACCACCCATACCAATAATAGGTACATCAACAGCTTTGTTTACTTCATATACCATTCTTAAAGCAACAGGTTTAACAGCAGGGCCAGAAAGTCCTCCAAATTTGTTAGCGAGGAAAGCTTTTCTTGTATTAATATCAATTTTCATGCCTTTTAATGTATTGATAAGAGAAACTGCATCAGCACCGCCACTTACAACAGCTCTTGCTATTTCTGTAATATCGGTTACATTAGGTGTAAGTTTAACAATAAGAGGTTTTTTTGCATATTTTTTAACTTCTGATACAACAGTTTCAGCCATTTTTGCATCTGTACCAAAAGTGATACCACCGGCAGAAACGTTAGGACATGAAATATTGAGCTCAAAAAGGTCAATATCTTCATCAGAAAGTCTTTCAGTTACTTCACAATATTCAGAAACAGTATGGCCACAGATATTTACAATGATTTTTGTATCATATTTTCTTAAAAAAGGAATGTCATTTTTAATAAAATAATCAACTCCAGGGTTCTGAAGTCCAACAGAATTAAGCATACCACCATAAGTTTCAGCAATTCTTGGACAGTTATTACCTTTCCATTCAGTAGTAGCTACACCTTTAACAGTAACAGCACCAAGTCTTCCAAGGTCAAAAAATTCACTATATTCTTTTCCGCTTCCAAATGTACCTGAAGCAGTTGTAACAGGGTTTTTAAAGCAAACGCCGGCTATATTAACACTTGTATTCATTACCAAATCACCTCATCATTCCAAAAAACAGGTCCGTCTTTGCATACTTTAAGACTATGCCAATCGTCTTCGCCTTTTTTCTGAATTTTAATAGCACAACCGCAGCATACACCTATACCGCATGCCATTCTTTCTTCCATAGAAACCTGAGCACGAATGTTTTTCTTTTTAGCCCAGTCAGATACAATTTTAAGCATAATTTTAGGACCGCAGCTGTAAATCATATCTGCAGGAATATTAAGTTCATCAACAAGAGTAATAGCATACCCATGATATCCAGTACAACCGTTTTCTGTACAAACATGAACAATAGCTCCTGTTTTTTCAAAGTCTTCTACTAAGATAGGTTCTTCTCTTGTACCTAAGAATACGTGAACTTCACCTTTTAAATGTTTGCAGAGTTCAAGAAGGGGAGGGATACCAATTCCACCACCAATAACAATGCTTTTTTGTGGAGCATCAGGTATTTCAAAGCCGTTTCCAAGAGGTCCTAATAATCTTAATTTATCACCTTTTTTCATTTCAGAGAAATGTTTTGTGCCTTTTCCTACAACACGGAAGCAAAATCTTATAAGACCTTTTTCTTTTATAATTTCACAAAAACTTATAGGACGTGGTAAAATTGCTTCTCCAAGACCTGTGTAAATTTCAGCAAACTGTCCCGGTTTAGCATTTTTGGCAATTTCCGGAGCATAAACATACATATCGTAAATATCCTCAATCATATGTTTTATTTCTACGACTTCGGCAAAAATAAATTTTTTCATATTATTTCCTCCGTTTTATTTAAAACATTTTTTCAAATCTTCTTTCATATTTAAAGCAGCTTCTCTTGCACCATCAGCAAAGTTTTCATCAGAGAACTTATCGTTTTTCTGATAATATCCTATAATACCTCTTGATGAATTTATAATTGCACCGATACCGTTTTTGTCAAAGCATACAGATAAGTCTTCAGCTTTACCACCCTGAGCACCATATCCAGGAACAAGGAAGAATGTATTTGGCATAATTTTTCTTAATTTTTCGGCCTGTGATGGGTGAGTTGCGCCAACAACAGCTCCTATTGAGTGATAGTTGTATTTGCCCATTAAATCCTGTCCCCATTCATTTACAAGACCACCAACTTTTTCGTAAAGTGTCATTCCACCAACATCTAAATCCTGGAGTTGTCCACTGTTAGGATTTGAAGTTTTAACAAGTACAAAAAGCCCCTTTTCATTATTTTTGCAGTTGTCAAAATATGGTTCGATTGAGTCAATACCAAGGTATGGGTTAACTGTGATAAAGTCTTCTTTGTAAATTTCATATTTGTTGTCTTCAATGTCTATAATTCCAATATGTCCGTCAGAATACGCTTTTGCAGTAGAAGCTATATCGCTTCTTTTGATATCACCTATAACAATAAGTCCTTTTTCTCTTGCATATTCAATAGTTTTTATATAAGATTCAAATCCGTCAGTACCGTACATTTCATACATAGCAACCTGAGGTTTAACAGCAGGAATAATATCATAAGTTGCATCAATAATACCTTTATTAAAAAGGTAAAAACTTTCAGCGACAGCTTTTGGAGTTTTACCGTATTTTTCAAAACATTCGTTAAGAATGTGTTTTGGTACAAGTGATACTCTTGGGTCAAGTCCTACAACAGATGGGTTTTCTTTTTTTAAAATACTTTCAATAAGCTTGTCGATAATCATATTATTCCTCCTTAATTATTTTCTGCTACAATATTTCCGTTTACAATTGTGTATAATATTTTTCCTTTTACTGTTCTGTTGTTAAAAGGAGAGTTTTTGCTTTTTGAATGGAATTTATTTACATCTATTTTGTATTCAACAGAAGGGTCAGCAATTACAAGATCGGCTACTTTTCCAACAGAAACTGAGCCTTTATCTATACCTAAGAGTTTTGCAGGATTTTCTGTAAGTTTTCTTACAAATTCCATAGATGTAAGAACTCCTTTTTCCACAAGCTCAGTATTTCCGAGAGCAAAAGCTGTTTCAAATCCAACAATACCAAAAGGAACTTTTGAATAATCTCCGGATTTTTCTTCTTCAGTATGTGGAGCATGATCAGTTGCGATTATTTCTATTGTATTATCTTTTAATCCTTCCAAAAGAGCATTTAAGTCATCTCTGCTTCTTAATGGTGGATTCATTTTTGTATTTCCATCATAATCTGTAATAAATTCATCTGTGAGAGTGAAGTGGTGAGGACATACTTCAGCAGAAACATTTATTCCACGTTTTTTAGCCTCTCTTATGATTTCAACACTTTCTTTTGTACTTACGTGGCAGATGTGAAGTCTTGAGTTTGTACTTTTTGCAAGTATAATATCTCTGGCTACAATAATGCTTTCAGAATCGTTTGAGATTCCTTTTAAATCAAGTGTTGCAGAGGCAATTCCTTCGTTTACAACACCACCATTTACAAGAGAAATGTCTTCACAGTGTGAAAGAACAGGGATACCAAGTTTTTTTGCAATAAGCATTGCGGCTTTAAGCATTTTTGTATCAAGAACACTCTTTCCGTCTTCACTTATGGCACAAATTCCTTCTTTTCTCATTCCAAATATATCGGCAATTTCTTCGCCGCTTTGTCCTTTTGTGATAGCTCCTATAGGAAGTACATTTACAACAGCTTTTTCTTTTGCCTTATCGACAATATATTTTACTGTATCAACGTTATCGGTTGCAGGTTTGGTGTTTGGCATAGCACAAATAGTAGTAAAACCACCATAAGCTGCACTTAAAGCACCTGTTTCTATTGTTTCTTTGTGGGTAAGACCGGGGTCTCTTAAATGTACATGTACATCAATGAATCCTGGAAGAATCCATTTGTCTTTTGCGTCAATTATTTTGTCAGATTCTTCATTTATATTTTCTTCGATTTTTTCCACAATTCCGTTATTTATAAGTACGTCTGTTATTTTTTCAGTATTTGTGGAAGGGTCGATTAAAGTACCTTTTTTAATAAGTATTTTCATAATAACCTCCATTTATTTTCTGCAAAAAATAAAGGCAGAAATGAAAAATCCGCCCTTAAAGCCTACTAAAAAGAAAAAAGAAGATATACAAAACTGAATTTATATTTATAAAAAATATTCATGATGTATACCTCCCAAAATATCAAAAAATTACTTTTAAATTATACGTTTATATTCTATCATCTGGTTATCTTTTTGTCAATAAACGCAAAGTTTTAACAAAGTAGAAATAAAAATAGTATCTTATTATATATTTGTTAATAATTAAAACAATAATATTTTTGTTTTACATATTTGGTTAGGTGGTGTATAATGTCATTATGTCAATTTAGTAAAAATAAAAGAATAAAAATTTTATGTGTTTATATATAAAATTATATATAAACATATTAAAAGTTTTATAATTTATTAAACAATAGAGTTGTTTAAAAATGTTGGAGGGAACAAAAATGACAGATGAAAAAAAGGTATTGTTTAGCGGAATGCAACCATCAGGATATGTTACACTTGGAAATTATTTAGGAGCTTTAAATAACTGGACAACTCTCCAGTATGATTATAACTCTATATTTTGTATAGTAGATATGCATGCTTTAACAGTAAGACAGGACCCAGCAAAACTTAGAAAAGCCGCAAGAGATGTTTTGATGCAATATCTTGCAGTTGGACTTGATCCTGAAAAAAATATTATTTATTTTCAATCACATGTTCCACAGCATGCTGAACTTAGCTGGATTTTAAACTGTTACACATATATGGGCGAATTAAACAGAATGACACAGTTTAAGGAAAAATCACAAAAACATGCGGACAATATAAATGCAGGTTTATTTACTTATCCTGTTTTAATGGCTGCGGATATCCTCCTTTATCAGACAGAACTTGTACCTGTAGGAGAGGACCAGATACAACATCTCGAAATTACAAGAGATATAGCAACAAGATTTAACGGAATTTATGGTGATGTTTTCACAATGCCGGAAGCATATATCGGTAAAACAGGTGCAAGGGTTATGGCTTTGCAAGACCCTACAAAGAAAATGTCCAAATCAGATGAAAATGCAAATAATACAATAGCTATTTTAGATGATCCAAAACAGATTATAAATAAATTTAAACGTGCAGTTACAGATAGCGGAAACGAAATAATTTATTCAGATGATAAACCTGGAATTAAAAATCTTTTAAGCATTTATTGTGCGGTAACAGGAAAAACAATTAAAGAAGCAGAAAAAGAATTTGAAAATTCAGGTTATGGTGATTTTAAAATTGCTGTAGGCGAAGCTGTAGTTGCAAAAATAGAACCTATTCAGAAAAAGTTTGAAGAATACCAGAAAAATAAAGACTATATTGATGAAATTATTAAAACTGGTGCAGAAAAAGCAGAAAGAATTGCAGAAAAGACTATGAGAAAAGTCAGAAGAAAAATTGGTTATCCTGATAAAATAAGATAATAAAAATTAAGGCAAAGCTTAAAAGCTTTGCCTTTTTATTTTACTTAGAATTTTTATAAAAAGAAGATATATTTTCAATTTTTGATACCATATTCATAAAAATATGATCAACTAGAGTGATAGATACCATTGCCTCTACAACAACAACGGCTCTTGGTACTATAACAGGGTCATGACGACCAGATACTTTTATAATAGTAGATTCTTTTTTTGTTGTTACAGTTTCTTGAGGAATTGAGATAGAAGGGGTAGGTTTTATTGCAATATTTAAAACGATATCATCTCCATCACTTATTCCACCAAGGATTCCGCCTGAATTATTTGTTTTTTTACAAATTTCTCCTGTTTCATCTGTATAAAATATATCATTGTTTTGACTTCCTTTTTTTGTAGAGGAGTTAAAACCTAAACCAATTTCAAAACCTTTAACAGCGCCTATTGAAAAAATAGCTTTTGCCAAATCTGCATCTAATTTATCAAAAACAGGTTGTCCTAAACCTTTAGGCAAATTTTTTATTATACATTTAATAGTCCCCCCAACAGAATCTCCATCTTTAGAAATGTTTGTAATATATTCCATAGCTTTTTTTGAATTTTCTGCATCAGGCATAAAAAGGGGATTTTTGGAGCATTCTTTTATATCAAAGTTATCGTTAGAAACAAAAATATCACTTATAGAATTAGTATAAGCAAAAACATTTATATCAAGATATTCTAATATTTTTTTTGCAACTACACCGGCAGCAACTCTTGTAAGAGTTTCTCTTCCAGAAGAGCGTCCTCCGCCTCTGTAATCTCTTATACCATATTTTTCATAATATGTGTAGTCAGCATGACCTGGTCTAAAAACATCTTTTATATTTTCATAATCTCTAGATATGTGGTCTTCATTATATACTAAAAGAGATAGAGGAGCGCCTGTTGTTTTTCCTTCAAAAACGCATGAAAGTATTACTACTTTATCAGATTCATTTCTTTTAGTAGAAACACTTTTATTTCCAGGTTTTCTTCTCGACATATCTTTTATAAAATCGTTTTCAGACAAATAAATTCCGGAAGGACAACCGTCTATTACAACACCTAAAGCTTTTCCGTGAGATTCTCCCCATGTTGAAATTTTAAATAGTGTTCCAAATACAGAGCCGCTCATATTTATCCTCCTTTTTCCTAAATATAATTAAATTTTATCATAAAATTAAAATAATGTTAATTGATTTTTTTAAGGTCTTGCAATTAATTATATTTATGGTATAATATCTGAAAAGTAGGCCTTAGTAATCAGGCTTAAATATTTTATAGAATTATCTTTTATGATAATATAAAGCGAGATGATATTACGGAATCAGAAAAATTAATTAAAAATATACTAAAAAAAATATTAAAAAGAATTAGTCCTACAAGAATTGTTGTTTTGGGCTTTCTTATTGTAATAATGCTTGGGACAATATTATTGTATCTTCCTATCTCTACAACTTCAGGAAATACAACAAGCCTTATAGACGCATTTTTTACAGCTACATCAGCAACTTGTGTTACAGGGCTAACGGTATATACTACATATGATCATTTTACTATATTTGGTCAGATAGTAATACTGATTTTAATACAAATTGGTGGGCTTGGTTTTATGACCATAATTACCATGTTTTTTATTTTTATGGGAAAAAAAATAACTATAAAAGAAAGAATGGTAATACAGGAATCTTTAAACCAAACATCGATGGACGGTATTATAAGTCTTGTTAAAAAAATACTTATTGGAACTCTTATAATAGAGGGAACAGGCGCTGTATTACTGACAATTAGATTTTTATTTGACGGTTATGGTTTTGTAAAAAGTGTTTATATGGGTGTTTTCCACTCAGTATCAGCGTTTTGCAATGCTGGTTTTGACATAATAGGTCCATCAAGCCTTATACCTTATAAAACAGACTTAGTAATAAATGTTGTAATCATGCTTTTGATTATAATAGGTGGTCTTGGTTTTACTGTTTGGTTTGATACTATAAAGGTGTTGAAACTTAGAAATAAAGAAGAAAATAAAAATAGAAGAGGATTTGCCTGTACTGTGAGAAAAATGACTCTTCATAGCAGAGTTGTTCTTACTGTAACAGCTATTTTAATAGTTTTTGGAGCAGTTTTATTTTTTGTTTTTGAACATAATAATCCAAAAACTTTAGGTGATTTAAGTTATCCAGGAAAAATACTTGCATCTTTTATGCAGTCGGTAACTACAAGAACAGCGGGATTTGCTGCCATAGATCAAGCTGGAATGACTTATGCTTCTAAGTTTTTAACCATTATTTTAATGTTTATCGGTGGTTCTCCTGCGGGTACAGCCGGTGGTATTAAAACATCAACAATTGGTGTTCTTATAGTTGCGGTTATTTCTATAATCAAAGGTAAGCAAAAACTTAACCTTTTTGACAGAAGTATAAATTTTTCTACCTTACAGAAAGCATTAACTATATTTTTTATATATTTGTTTTTAATTGTAAGTGTAACAATGGTGCTTACATTCACCGAAAGTTCACTTGGATTTGAGTTTATAGATATTATGTTTGAAGCTGGTTCAGCGCTTGGAACAGTAGGTCTTACAACAGGGGTAACGCCGTCGTTGTCATGGATTGGTAAAATACTTATATCATTCTTAATGTATATGGGTAGAGTTGGCCCTGTTACAATAGCTGTTTCTCTTACAAAACAAATTTATAAAAATAAAGAAGCTTTTGAATTACCTGAAGAAAAAATTATCGTTGGGTAATATTTAAATGAAGAAAGGATTTTAAATTATGATTAGAAAACAGTTTGCTGTTTTAGGTCTTGGACGATTTGGAATGAGTGTTTCTAAAACTCTTTCAGAAAACGGCTTTGATGTTATAGCTGTAGATAGTGACCCTGAAAATGTTAATGAGGCATCTCAGTTTGTTACTTATGCAGCAATTGCAGATATTACTGATGAAGTTGCTTTAAGAGGATTAGGTCTTGCAAATGTTGATGTTGCTGTAGTTGCTGTTGGAGGTAACTTAGAAGCAGGTGTTATGTCAACTCTTATATGTAAAGAAATGGGTATACCATATCTTGTTGCAAAAGCAAAAAATGACAGACAGAAAAAAATACTTGAAAAACTTGGAGCTGACAGAGTTGTTTTCCCTGAAGGTGAAATGGGAGTAAGAATTGCAAATAATCTTTCATATGATGGTTTTGTTGATTTTATGGAGCTTGCGGAAGAGTTTGCTATTGTGGAACTTGCACCTTTTAAAGACTGGATAGGAAAAAGTTTGATTGAACTTAATTTCAGACAAGCCTATGGACTTAACGTTGTAGGTGTTAAAACAAACGGGAAATTTGATGTTTCACCTGATGTAGACAGACCTTTTGAAAGTACTGATATATTAGTAGTTATAGGTGAAAAAGCACAATTAGAAGATTTATTAGATGGTAATTCAAAAGAATGATAAAATTTATTGAAAGCAATAGCAATAAATATTTTAAACTTATTAAATCTCTTTTTTCAAAAAAGCACAGAGATGAAATGTCAATGTTTGTTGTTGAGGGGTTACGTTTTGTAAACGAAATTCCTGATGACTATGATATTGAATTTTATGCTTTTTCTGAAACATTTTATAAAAAGAGTGATACAGAAAACTATAAAAAACGTGCCGAAATTTTAGTTTTTAAAGATGAACTTTTTAAAGCGTTATCAAAAACAGAAACTCCTCAAGGTATACTTGCAGTATGTCATAAAAAGAGCTTTTGTTTAAAAGAGGTTTTGAATGATAATGGATTTTATATTATAGCTGATAAAGTTAATGACCCAGGAAATTTGGGGACAATAATAAGAACAGCAGATGCAGCAAATGTTACGGCAGTTTTTATTACAAAGGGTAGTGTTTCAGTATATAATGATAAAGTTTTAAGGGCGACTATGGGATCAGTTTTTCATATCCCTGTTATTGAAGATGTAGATATATTTGAAATGATACAATTTTTGAAAGAAAATAATATAAAAATATATGCGGCACATCTTAAAGGAGTAAAAACTCCATATGAATTAAATCTTAAAGACTTTTCTGTTGCATTTCTAATAGGAAATGAAGCAAATGGGCTTGACGATGAAGTATCGGATTGTGCAGATGAATTTATAAAAATACCTATTTTAGGGAAGGCAGAGTCTCTGAATGCTTCCGTTGCAGCATCTGTATTAATGTATGAAGTTGTAAGACAAAGATTTTAAAATAGTAAAAAAGAAGGTATATTATACCTTCTTTTTTACTTAATATTTAAAGATTATTAATATTATGATAATTATGAAAATATATATAGAAAAATTACGATATAATATGTATAATAAGATATCTAATCTAATTAAGGAGGTAAATTTTTAATGAATAAATTTAAAACTTTAATTTTAGTATCTGCGTTATCCATTCTTGCTTTTACAGGTTGTTCTGGAAATTCTGATATTAAAACAAATAAGGAATTTAGCCAAGAAGAAATGGTAACAATAACAGGTGAAACTGTAAATCTTCCTGAAAAAGCCGAAAATGTTTTTTATTCTGAAATTATTGGGTTTGGTTTTTTAAAACCAACATCATGGGATAGTATTGATATTAAAAATTTAAGTATTTCACTGCCATCAGGATATGAAATGAACATAGACTATATACAAAATGAGTATATAGACAGAATTCTTTCTTTTGATTTTGAAAATTCAACACAAGAAGATGCGAATAACTTAATAAATGAAATAGAAACAAATTCATTTAAGTTTATGCGAATTTATAGAGTAGATAATAAAAATGATGATTCAAAATCTATAGCTGAAGAAATAAAAAAATCATATACAAATGAAATTCATGTAGGCGATTTTGAAGACAATTCTTACTATATTGCTTATAATAATGAATTTAATAAAGAACTTTTTGCAGAAGATGAAATTGCCAATGTTGAAAAACTTATTGCATCTGTTGAAGAAGTTAAAAATAATATGATATTATTCCCACCAAAAGAAATGATATCATCTTCAACATCATCTAATGTTACTATGAAAGGACTTTCAGCAAAGGATATTAACGGAAATGATGTTACAGATGAAATTTTTAAAGATTATGATGTCACTATGGTAAACATATGGGCAACATCATGCGGATATTGTATAGAAGAAATGCCGGAACTTCAGGAACTTTATGAAACTCTTCCTGAAAAAGCAAATTTAATTTCTATTTGTGCAGATGCTGATATGGAAGTAGATCTTGCAAAAGAAATTCTTGATACAAATGGTTGTAAATTTACTACACTTGTGCCTGGAGAAAATATAAATGACCTTATTATTAATAAAATAATTGCTCTTCCTACAACAATTTTTGTAAATAGCGAAGGTGAAATGATAGGAACAATTCAAACAGGTCTTCCTGCACAAAAAGGTGAGATAACAGAAGCGTATTTAGAAATTATTAATGGATTATTGTAATAAAAAAAGCTTCCTTAATTAATTTTAAGGGAGCTTTTTGCTTATAAAATTATGATATAAAAATAAAAAAGCTTTTAGAATTTTAAATAAGTTTTTTACCACTTATTTTATTAATCGTAATTTTGCAAATATTTGTCATTTCAACGTGTTCATCACTTAAATTTAAAGATTTACCTGTTTGAAATTTTGCAAATTCAAAGAGAATATTTCGTTTTTCTTCTTTATCATATACAAAATCTGCTTTTCCAAAACCAATCACAGAATTAAATTTGTAGCTGTAATTAACGGCATTAGGGCCTTCACCTTTTAATTCGTGACCACAATCTATTTCTAAGCATACATTTTGGTTTTTTCTTATAATATCAAGTTTTTTACCTTCTTTAGCAGAGTGAAAATAAAATTCAATAATATTGTTTTTGTATGTGTAATAATAATTTAAAGGAACAATATAAGGAATATTATTATCGCAAAGCCCAAGTCTTAATACCCTACAAGAATCTATAATATTTAAAATTTCATTTATATCTGTAATTTCTCTGTCTTTTCTTCTCATATATTCACCTCATATATTCATTTCGTATTGTAAATTTATATTGGTAATATAGTATCATATATTTAAGGAAAATGCATTAAAGATATGGGAAAAATAAAAACCACTATACAAATTTTGTATAGTGGTTTTTAATATGCCGGTGGCCGGACTCGAACCGGCACGGATAACTCCGCCGCATTTTGAGTGCGGTGCGTCTACCAATTCCGCCACACCGGCATAGGCTTAATTTAAGTTACCAAAATATGATATCATACCAAAGTAGAAATGTCAACAAATAAAAATCCAAAGAAAAACTCTATGGTATTTATTTTTTTTAATTGAATATTATTCTATTAAAGATAAATATAAGGGTGTTAAAATGGAATGGAATAAAAATATAACAGTTAATGATGTTGCAAATCAAAATGATCCTAAGGTTCGTGAAAAAATAGTTTATACTCTTTTAAAAGACACAGGAAATTTAAATCGATTTAAAGCTTCTGATGTTCAAGAAGTTAAGCTTTACAGTGGGGATATTTTAGGTAAGGGGAATAATGATCTTTTTGTAACGGCAAAATTCGGACCAACAATTACACTTGCGGGGGTGTATGAAAAAACAGATAATGGATATAAATTTGTCCAGGAAATAGGTCCATTTAATACAATAGACTCTGTTGAGCTTAAAGATAGTGATGTATTTAACAGGGATATTATAGTTATACGTGAATTTGTAAATCAGAATATAGGAGCTTTTGAGGAAGCTTTTTTGTTCAGAGGTTATTTATATGATGATGAAACAGGAAGATTTAATCAAATTTTTAAAATTCCGGAAAGTCAAAAGGCAAACTGGAACAGGCTTTGGGATCTTGAGGATTTAGCCGGAAGAAGTCTTTGGGAAAGAGTTACTTCTGATGTTGATATTGAAATTGATATTTTAGAAGGTGGTTCAACAATAAGAGTTAATCAGTTTCAACAGTTTCTTGTCTCAAGTGATGTTATAACAAAATCTGTACCAGATGACAGCACATACTCTGTAGTAAAGGAAAGAACTTTTTCTACAGATTATAAATGGAGTCCAAAATGGAAAAGGTTTATTATAGGTGAGGGGATTGATAAAAATACAGGCCAAACAGTAGCTATTCTTGAAGATTTTGGAGATTCTCCATATGCTCTTGTACCTGAGTATGAAAACTTCAGCTTTTTATATAAAATTTTGAGACCAAACGGAATAGAAGAAGGTGTATCAAAAAATACAATTACACCAATTTGATTTTTTAAAAGGGCGTTGTGCCCTTTTTTTTTTTTAGTTAATAAAAAAATAATAATTTATTAATTGAGTATAAGATTTATATATGATATAATATATAAAATTTACACAAGTGCTTTTATGGAATTAAATGTAAAGGCAGTTGTTTTTTGTATAAAATTTTTTAGAACGGGTGACAAACTTTTGGAAAATGAGCTTGAATTACAAATGCACTACATTGAAAAAGTGCGTGAAATAAATGAAAAAAAGGGTAGAGATTTGTATTATTACAGCCTTGTAATGGGTTGTCAAATGAATGCAAGAGATTCTGAAAAACTTACAGCAATGCTTTCGCTTATGGGGTATAAAGAAACTTTGGAAGAGAAAGATGCCGACTTTATAATATATAATACTTGCTGTAT
>CALWSX010000198.1 GCA_944384285.1 uncultured Lachnospiraceae bacterium | reverse complement strand
TTGAAGACGACAAGGTTGATAGGCTTTAGGTGTAAGTACAGTAATGTATTCAGCTTAAAAGTACTAATAGGTCGAGGGCTTGACCAAAGTAGAAAGATATGATATAATACTTGCTGTGTTCAGTTTTGAAGGTACACTAAATATGCCGATGTGGCTCAATTGGCAGAGCAGCTGACTTGTAATCAGCAGGTTAACGGTTCGAGTCCGTTCATCGGCTTCATAAAGAAAATATGGATGGGTTCCTGAGTGGCCAAAGGGGGCAGACTGTAAATCTGTTGCGATAGCTTCGAAGGTTCGAATCCTTCCCCATCCACTTATTTTAATGACGCGGAGTGGAGCAGTTCGGTAGCTCGTCGGGCTCATAACCCGAAGGTCGTAGGTTCAAATCCTGCCTCCGCAATTTTTTATTTTAATCACCTGAGTTTCAGGTGATTTTTTGTATTTGTAAAACAAAAATAATAATAGGTTTAAAAAATCGGGTTAAAAAAGCACCTCTTAAAATTAAGAGGTGCTTTTTATTATTATGTTATTGCAAATCTAAGAGTTTTAATTTATTTTTATATATTTTAACAATGTCTTCCTGAATACAGTAAATAAAAACTTCTTCTATTTCGTTATGTGCAGCAAGAAATTCTGAAATTTCTTTAATAGCAATATCAGAAGCCTCATCTATAGGATATTTATATACTCCTGTACTTATTGATGGAAAAGCTATAGTTTTAATATTGTTTTCAAGTGCAAGTTTAAGGCAATTTTTATAACAATTAGCAAGAAGCTCTGCTTCACCTTTTGTTCCGCCTCTCCAAATAGGACCGGCTGTATGAATAACATATTTTGCTTTAAGTTTAAAGCCTTCGGTAATTTTAGCTTCGCCTGTAGGACAGCCATTTAACTTTTCACATTCAGCAAGAAGCTCTTTTCCGGCAGCACGCAAAATTGCACTGTCAACAGTTCCTCCGCCTAAGAGGGATGTATTTGCTGCATTAACGATTGCATCAGTTTTAGCTTTTACTATATCACCTTTTACAACTGTAATTTTACCCATACGAAAACCCCCTATAAAGTCACTAATATAACAGTAACTTTTTCCAAAAATGTATAAAAAATATTTTTGGTTTATAGATATATATTATTATTTTTTTATCATAATGTAAATAGTTTTATAAATTAATTTGCTGCAAAAATATGTTATTAATTATTGACAAAGAGTTTTTTTGATAGCATTTTTCCACCCGTTTAAAAGTGTTATTCTTTCAAAGCTGTTTATTTTAGGTGAGAATGTAGTTCCATCTTTTTTATGCTCTTTTATATCATTAAAATCTTTAAAAACTCCAGCTCCAAGGCCGGCAAGATATGCTGCACCTAAAGCTGTTGTTTCTATACATGCCGGACGAATAATATTTGTATCTATTATGTCTGACTGAAACTGCATAAGAAAATTATTTGCAGAAGCTCCTCCATCAACATTAAGTGATTTAAGCTTAATTTTAGAGTCTTTTTCCATGGCCTTTAATACATCATAAGACTGATAAGCAATAGATTCAAGGGCGGCTCTTGTAATATGATTTTTATTAGTGCCCCTTGTTAATCCTGTGATAATTCCTCTGGCATCTTGTGCCCAGTAAGGAGCTCCAAGCCCAACAAAAGCAGGTACAACATAAACGCCATTATTATTTTGAACAGATAATGCAAGTTTTTCAGAATCACTTGCTTTTTCTATAAATCCAAGTTCATCACGAAGCCATTGTATAACGGCACCGCCAATAAAGACTGAACCTTCTAAAGCATAATTTATTTTTCCGTCTATTCCCCAAGCTATTGTAGTTAAAAGGCCGCTTTTTGAAAATATAGGTTTTTCTCCAGTGTTCATAAGCATGAAACAGCCTGTACCATAAGTATTTTTTGCCATACCTTCTGAAAAACACATTTGACCAAAAAGAGCTGATTGCTGGTCTCCGGCTATTCCGGAAATGATTATAGGTTTTCCGAAAATACTTTCATCTGTTGTTCCATAAACCATACTTGATGGCATAACTTTAGGGAGCATAGATTTTGGAATGTTCATTATACTTAAAATATCATTGTCCCAATCAAGGTCATTAATATTGTAAAGCATTGTTCTTGAGGCATTTGAATAATCGGTTATATGAAGTTTACCTTTTGTAAGGTTCCAAATAAGCCATGTATCAATGTTGCCAAAAATAAGCTCTCCATTTTCTGCTTTTTTTCTGGCATCTTTAACATTATCAAGAATCCATTTTATTTTTGTTGCAGAAAAATAAGGATCAGCTATAAGGCCGGTTTTTTGTTTTATAATATCTGTATAACCTTTATCAATGAGTTTTTTGCAATAGTCTGATGTTCTGTGACATTGCCATACTATAGCATTATAAATTGGTTTACCTGTATTTTTATCCCATACAATAGTAGTTTCTCTTTGGTTTGTTATACCTATACAATATATATCTTCACAAGAAGCATTAATTTTTTTCATTGCTTCTTTTGCGACCTTTGATTGTGTTTCCCATATTTCCATAGGGTCATGTTCAACCCAACCGTTTTTAGGATAGTATTGTGTAAATTCTTGTTGAGCAATACTTACAATATTACCCGATATATCAAATAATATGCATCTTGAACTTGTTGTGCCTTGATCAAGTGCCATTAAATATTTACCCATATATATTAACCTCCTTAAGAGTTCAAAAGTTTATAATTTATTATACATTAAATTTTATATTAGTAAAAGAAATTAATTATATAAAGGTAAGATTGTAAAAAAATATATAATTTGTTATTATATTTTTATTATTAAAAGAGGTGATTGTATGGCGGATATAGCAATTTTTTATGTTTCTGTTCATCATAAAAATACTGAGAAGTTGTTAAAAAATATGTGCAGCGGCTTGGAAATAGATTTATATAACATTTTAGAAAACCCAGACGTTGATATTTCAAAGTATAAAGTTTTTGGATTAGCATCAGGCATATATAAATCTGATTATCATAAAAAAGTTTATGAATTTTTGGAAAAAAACATAAATTTACCAAAAGTATCTTTTTTGATTTATACAAGTGGAATAGGGGGCAAAAATTATTATAAAAAAGTAGAAAAATTTTTAAACGAGAAGGAAATAAAAAATATAGGTGTATTTCAAACAAAAGGGTATGATACTTTCGGTATTTTAAAATATATTGGGGGAATTTCAAAAAAACACCCGAATGAAAATGATATATTAAAAGGCAAAACTTTTATTTTAGATATTTTAAACATTATTAAAAATAAGTAAAAAATTAAGCCAAAAAATATAATAGGTTTAAATTTTCATCAAAATTTTTAATTTGTTTTGAATAATTATCATCTATAAAATAAAAAATGTGTATAAAAGTAAAAAGTTCGTTACAATAGTATAATGAAATGAATAATATTTTGTTAAATAAGTACAATATATTTTAAAAAATTAATGTCCTTGGATAACAAAAAAATTAACTAAAAGTATTGACTTTTTTTGTATGCAATGATAAACTTTATTAGTGTGCGTTTCAAAACGCATTTTTTAGCGTGATGAAATGTATACGACAATGTAAATTGCAATGGCAGATGCGTATTATTTAATAAGGAGGTGCAATTAATGCCAACATTTAATCAGTTAGTTAGAAAAGGTAGACAAACTAAAATTGAAAAATCTACTGCTCCTGCTTTACAAAAAGGATTAAATTCTCTTAGAAAAAAGCAAACTAACATGAGTTCTCCACAAAAAAGAGGAGTTTGTACATCTGTTAAAACTGCTACACCTAAAAAACCTAACTCAGCTCTTAGAAAAATCGCAAGGGTTAGACTTT
>CALWSX010000197.1 GCA_944384285.1 uncultured Lachnospiraceae bacterium | reverse complement strand
AATTATATTTCTAACAGCTTTAAAAAGTACATCATATCCAACAATAATGTAACTTAATAAAAAAGAAAGAATTGAAATGGTTGTCAAATCCAAATATTTTAATATAAGTGCATTAATAAATAAAAGTGCACTTATTATTATTCGTAAAAGCTCTTTTTTCATATCATAAAGCTCCTATTTATGCTCTTTTCATTTCTACATCAGGGTCTACACTTTTTACAGCTTTTAATACATTTTCCAATATTGTTTCATGGTTATCACCATCAAGCTCAAGTATTAATTTTGTTGTAAGAAAATTAACAACAACTTCTTTAACTCCGTCTAATGCTGCTATTTTACGTTCCATTTTTGCAGCACAGTTTGCACAATCAAGTCCAACAAGTCTAAAAGTTTTTTTCATAATATGTACCTCCTAGGAATAAAAAATTAAAAAAATATTTTATAAATTATATTTAATAAAATATCAAGTAAAAAGTTAAATAGGGTATAGGGTTATGTTTAGTTGTAAATGCAAGATACATCGACGTTAGTCGTGGATACAAGATACATCGACGTTAATCATGGATACGAGATACACAGACGTCAGTCGTGGATACAAGATACACAGACGTCAGTCGTGGATATGGGATACACCCGCGTCAAGCATATTTTTAACATGTTCGTCAGCAAGAGAATAATAAACTGTTTTTCCTTCTCTTCTGAAAGATACAAGATTTGCTTTTCTTAAAACGCTTAATTGATGAGATATAGCTGATTTTGTCATAGATAATAAATTTGCTATATCACATACACACATTTCATTTTGGTTTAAAGCCCAAAGAATACGAAATCTTGTATTATCTCCAATTACTTTAAAAAAGGTAGTAACTCTCATAAAAGACTCTTCTGAAAGCATTTTTTCTTTTACCTTACTTACAACATTAAAATGAATTACTTCACAATCACATATAAATTCATTTTTTGCCATTTTTCATATCCTTTCTGTATAAGATTGAGTATTCATTCAACTATGACTATATTATAGTTGAATGGTCATTCATATGTCAAGTATATTTTGAAAAAATATGAAATTTTGAATACAAAAATATAAAATGGGAAAACTTTGATATATAAATCTTATAAAATAAATTTAGGAGGTAATGCCATGACAAATTTTTCAAAGATAGTTCAAAAGAACAGGGTTATGGTTTCAATTTTATTAATATTTATTTTAACACTCTCTATAATGGGATGTGGTGGAACAGAAAATAATCAATCAAATTTAGATCCTGATAAAATAGTTGAGTCCACAGATGGTCATAAACCTACAACAGTTGCACTTATAAATATATTGAATGAAAACCCTGATGTTAAAACTCTTTTGGAAAAATCCATAGAAGAAGCAAAAAAAATAAATCCAGATCCAAATACAAATCCAGTTCAAACATTAGAACAGTATTATGAATATATAGATTGGGCAGCTGAAGCAATGCCTTATAATATTTCAAGGAATCTTCCTTCATCGCTCGAGCTTTACGAACAGATAGATCAAAGTTTAAATTATTTTTATTTTATAAATGATAGACCGCTTGAAGAGCTTGATGGCAAAGGCCTTTATAATAATTCATTACAATATGCAGAACCCTACAGACAATGGCTTATTGATTTTACAAAAGAATGGGGTAACTTTTTAAGCACAGAAGAATCATGGAATGATGAATATTATCAGCTTTTTTACAATGATGAAAAATTTGGACTTAAAAATGGATGGTACGAGGATTCATCAAACTGGAGTACATTTAATGAATTCTTTGCAAGATATTTAAAATCTCCAGATGTTCGTCCGATAGCTGAACCTATTGATGAGTCTGTTGTTGTGTCTCCGGCAGATTCAAAGCCTCAGGGGGTTTGGGAAATAGATGAAAATTCTAATATTGTCCAAAAAGAAGGCGCTCAAATAAAATCAAAAACATTTAATTCTATTAAAGACCTTATAGGAGAAGGTAGTGAATATAGAGATGCATTTGCAGGCGGAATTCTTACCCATACTTTTTTAGATGTATATGATTACCACAGATATCATTTTCCTGTAAGCGGTACAATTAAAGAAGTAAGAATGATACCTCAAGATGATGCAGTTGGTGGAGAGGTTGTTTGGGATCCTGAAACAGAAAAATATGTACTTCATGCCGATACACCAGGTTGGCAAATGATAGAAACAAGAGCCTGTGTTATTTTGGAAACAGAAGATTATGGACTTGTTGCGCTTCTCCCTATTGGAATGTCTCAGGTGTCATCAGTTAATTTTGAGGAAAATATAAAAGTTGGTGAGAAAGTGAAAAAAGGTGATATGCTTGGATATTTCCTTTTTGGTGGTTCTGATTATGTAATGATTTTTCAAAAAGATGCAGGTTTTAAGCTTACAGTACCTCAGAATAAAGATGGTGGATATGAGCATGTATTAATGGGTGAAGAATATGGGCGTTTAACAGGGAATGTTTAAGCATTTATAAGAGTTTTTTAAATTTTAAATTTTTATAATTTATATTCAATGTTTTTATATGTAATATTTTAAAATAGGTTATTATTTTTTATTACTCAAAAGCTGTCTTTATGTGCGATTTTTTACAAAATAAAATTTATGTTGTTTACAGACAAGTATGCTGTTAAGAAAATATTTAACAAATATGGCTTTACAAATTTTATAATTTTGTGTATACTCAAGAGGTATGTAAGGAAAACGCAGAGATAAGGACAAGTAAGTATTATATTTTTCTAAGCGAGTCGGTGATGGTGCAAGACCGATAAAAATTTATACTGAAAATATCACCTTTGAGCGGCTTATGCGAAATATCAGTAGTGTAAGACGGAGTTATCAAACGTTATTTTGATAGAATGAGTGGACATTTTTTGTCAATTCAGGTGGTACCACGGAAAAGTATTTATACTCTTTCGTCCTGAAATTTAGGGCGAAGAGTTTTTTTATTTTAAAAAAACTTAGCCTTGTTCTTTAAACGAAATTATAACAGGAGGAATTCAAATGTACGATAAGGTTTCTACGAATCTTGAGTTTGTAACAAGAGAAAAAGAAATATTGGATTTTTGGAAGAACAATGACATTTTTGAAAAAAGCATAAAATCTCGTAAAGGAGCTCCGGTATTTACATTTTATGACGGACCTCCAACAGCAAATGGTAAACCACATATAGGACATATTATTACAAGAGCTGTAAAAGACTTGATCCCACGTTATAAAACAATGAAAGGCTATAATGTTTTAAGAAAAGCTGGTTGGGATACACACGGTCTTCCTGTAGAGCTTGAAGTTGAAAAACTTTTAAATATAAGCGGTAAACCTCAGATTGAAAATTATGGTGTTGAACCATTTATTGAAAAATGTAAACAAAGCGTTTGGAAATATGAAAACGAATGGCGTGAAATGAGTGACAGAGTAGGTTTCTGGGCAGATATGAACGATCCATACGTTACTTATCACAATAATTATATTGAATCTGAATGGTGGGCTTTAAAACAGATTTTCGAAAAAGGACTTTTATATAAAGGACATAAAGTTGTACCTTACTGCCCACGTTGTGGTACAGCTCTTTCAAGCCATGAGGTTGCTCAGGGCTACAAAGATGTAAAAGAACTTTCTGTTATTGCAAAATTTAAAGTTGAAAATACAGAAAATGAATACATCTTAGCATGGACAACAACTCCATGGACACTTCCTTCAAACGTTGCACTTGTTGTAAACGCAAATGAAGATTATGCAAAAATTAAATATAATGATGAATATCTTATTTTTGCAAAAGCTCTTATACCATCAGTACTTGGAGAAGATGCTGAATATGAAATAGTTGCAGAATGTAAGGGTGCGGATTTACAGGGAATGAGATATCTTCCTCTTTTTGACTTCCTTGAAAATGACCCTAAAGGTTTTTATGTTGTAACAGACGATTATGTTACTTTAACAGACGGTACTGGTGTTGTTCATACAGCTCCTGCGTTTGGTGAAGATGACGCCAGAGTAGGAAGAAAATATGGTCTTCCATTCCGTCAGTATGTTAATAATCAGGGTAATATGACAAGCGATGTGCCTTTATGGGAAGGCTTGTTCGTAAAAGATGCAGACAAACCTATTATTGAATACCTTAAAGAAAACGGAAAACTTTTTAAAGCTCTTCCTTTTGAACATAGCTATCCATTCTGCTGGAGATGTGATACACCTTTAATTTACTATGCAAGAGATACATGGTTTATCGAAATGACAAAAGTTCGTGACCGCCTTCTTGCTAATAATGATACAATTAATTGGCTTCCTGATAATATCAAAGAAGGTCGTTTTGGAAACTTCCTTGAAAATGTAATCGACTGGGGCTTAAGCCGTGAAAGATATTGGGGTACACCACTTCCTATTTGGGAATGTGAATGCGGACACAGACATGCTATCGGTAGCATCGAAGAATTAAAGAGTATGTCAAATGACTGCCCTGAAGATATTGAGCTTCATAAACCTTTTATTGATAATGTTCATATTACATGTCCAAAATGTGGTAAGCCTATGACAAGAGTTCCTGAAGTTATCGACTGCTGGTTTGACTCAGGAAGTATGCCTTTTGCACAGTATCATTATCCATTTGAAAATAAAGAGCTTTTTGAAGAAAGATTCCCAGCAGACTTTATAAGTGAAGCTGTTGACCAGACAAGAGGTTGGTTCTATACTCTTCTTGCTGTTGGAACACTTATTTTTGATAAAAGCCCATACAAAAACTGTATCGTTTTAGGTCATGTTCAGGATAAAAACGGCCAGAAAATGAGTAAACATAAAGGAAATGTTGTTGACCCATGGTCTGTTTTAAACAAACAGGGCGCTGACGCTGTAAGATGGTACTTCTATGAAAATTCAGCTCCATGGCTTCCAAGCCGTTTCTATGAAGAAGCTGTAAATGAAGTTCAGAGAAAATATATTGGTACACTTTGGAATTCTTATGCATTCTTTGTACTTTATGCAAATATAGATAAATTTAATCCAACAGAATACAAGCTTGAATATGATAAGCTTCCTCCAATGGATAAATGGATTCTTTCAAAACTTCAGACTCTTAATAAGTATGTTGATGAAAACCTTGCAAACTACAGAATTACTGAACCTGCAAGAGCAATGGAACAGTTTGTTGACGATTTAAGTAACTGGTATGTAAGAAGAAGCCGTGAAAGATTCTGGGGTGAAGGTATGCCACAGGATAAGATTAACGCATATATGACTCTTCATACAGTGCTTGTTACTATGGCTAAATTAACAGCTCCATTTACACCATTTATTGCTGAAGCTATTTATTCAAATATTGTTAGAAATGTTGATAAAAATGCTCCTGAAAGTGTACATCTTTGTGATTGGCCAGAATACCACGAAGAATATGTTGATAAAGAACTTGAAGAAAACATGGATAAAGTTTTACAGATAGTTGTTCTTGGACGTGCTGCAAGAAATGCTGCAAATATCAAAAACAGACAGCCTATCGGACTTATGTATGTAAAATCAGAAAAAGTTCTTCCTGAAATGTATGTAGAAATTATCGAAGATGAACTTAATGTTAAAAAAGTTGAATTTACTGATGAAGTTTCAGGCTATACATCATATAAATTTAAACCACAGTTAAGAACTTGCGGTAAAAAATTCGGTAAACTTGTTCCTAAATTAGGTGCAGCTCTTGCTGAAGTTGACGGAAATAAATTTATGGCAGAACTTAACGAAAAAGGCGAAGCTAAAATTATGGTAGAAGGCGAAGAATTAACACTTCTCCTTGAAGATGTATTATACGAAACAACTCAGAAAGAAGGCTTTATCGCACAGAGCGATTATGGCGTAACAGTAGTTCTTGATACAACACTTACACCTGAACTTATAGAAGAAGGGTTTGTACGTGAAATAGTATCAAAAATTCAGACTATGCGTAAAGAGGCTGATTTTGAAGTTACAGACAGAATTGTTGTTTACCACGACGGAAGCTCTGTAATTGAAAACGTAATTTCTAAAAACACAGACGAAATTAAAGGTGACGTTCTTGCAAACAGCATTGTTTCAGGAAAAGGAACAGGCTATGAAAAAGAATGGAACATTAATGGCGAAAAAGTTACACTTTGGGTTGAAAAAGCATAATTTTTAAATTCAAAAGCTATCCTAAGAATATTCTTAGGATAGCTTTTTTTAATGTTATTTTTTATAGGAATACAAAATAAAAGAAAAAGACCGAAGAAATCTTCAGTCTTAATTTTTTTATATTAATATTAAATTCTGTTTAATATCCAGTTTATAGCATCGCCAATTACTTCGTCTCTACAATATTCGTTAAATATTTCGTGGAATAAATTTCCGTAAAGTTTCATTTGTTTGTCTGTTGAAGATACGGATTCAAAGAATTTGCAAGTGTCTTTAAAACTTACAAGAGCGTCTTTTTCTCCATGAAGCATAAGAACAGGGTATTTGAAATTTTTGCTGTTTTCATCAAACCATTTAAGGCCTTTTGTAAGAGCAAAACAAAGTCCAGGAGTAAATGTTTGTGTGTTATAAGGGTCTTTTGAATACCAGTCAACAACTTCTTTTACAGAACATACGCCATCTCCAAGTTCATTTTTGAGGAGCATATGTGGGTCAAGGTTTTCATCAAGAGCAGAAATAAGTTTTATATGGTCATAAGTTAAAGCGCCACTTGTTACAATACCTCTTAAGTTCATATCAGGATATTTTGTACCATAAAGAGATACTGCAAATCCGCCCATGCTGTGACCTAAAAGAAATACAGGTTTGCCAGGGTTTTCTTGAATTGCCATTTTAACAATTTCATGAACATCGTCTAATATTTCATTATAATCGCTGTAATAAGTTCTTTCGCCTTCTGAACGTCCGTGTCCTCTGTGGTCAAAACGATAAGTTCCTATTTTGTTTTTGTGAAAAAGGTCTGCAAGATAATCATATCTTCCCTGGTGTTCACAAAGACCATGAACTATAACAGTAACGGCTCTGTCAGAAGCATCTGTTTCTTTTTTTACGTATAAGTTTGTACCATCAAAAGATTTATACATCATTTCCTGCATTTTTTAATACCTCCGTTTCTTTTGTAAAAGGGTAATTTATAATTAAAGTATAAAAGTATTTTTGTTAAAAAGCAAGTATAGGAAGATGTTGTATTATGGTGTATAATAAAAAAATATAATAAAATTTTTGGGGAGTGAGAAAATGCGTTTTATCCATATTTCCGATTTGCATATAGGAAAAAGATTAAATGAAGTAAATCTTATAGAAGATCAAAGATATATTCTTGATTCAATATTTAATATAATTTTGGAAAATAAAGCTGACGGAGTTTTGATTGCGGGAGACGTATATGATAAAGGCATACCTTCTGCGGAGGCAGTAGAGCTTTTTGACTCATTTTTATCACGCCTTTCTGAGAGAAAAATAAAAGTTTTTATAATAAGCGGAAATCATGACAGTGGAACAAGGCTTTCATTTGGAAATAAAATTTTAGATAAATCGGATATTTATATAGAGGGTGAATTTTCAGGCTCACTTAAATGTGTAAGACTTAAAGATGAGTTTGGAAACATCAATGTTTATATGCTTCCTTTTGTAAGACCTTCAAATGTTACGCCTTATTTTGATGATATAGTAACTTATAATGATGCGGTATCTCGCATTATTTCTACAACACATTTGAACCCTTTGGATAGAAATATAATTCTTTCACATCAGTTTGTTACGGGAAGAATGGAGAAACCGGAAACCTCTGATTCTGAAATTTTGTCCGTTGGTGGAACAGATGAAGTTTATTATGAAAATTATATAAATTTTGATTATGTAGCATTAGGACATATACATAAATGCCAAAGGATAGGAAAAGATGAGATTATGTATGCCGGTTCGCCTTTGAAATATTCGTTTTCCGAAGTTATGCATACAAAATCAGTAATTCTTTTGGATTTAAAAGAAAAGGGAAATGTCATAATTACAAGAATACCTTTAACACCTTTACATGATATGCGAGAAATAAAAGGTGAGCTTGATGCATTAATAGATAAAGCAGTTTTTGGAGATGAAAGCAAAGACGATTATATTAAAGCTGTTCTTGCAGACACAGATATTTTGGCAGAGCCTATGGCAAGATTAAGACAGGTTTATAAAAATGTACTTGTTTTGGAATATGAAAAATTCAAAAGAAATTTAGAAAATAAAAATAAAGCTGTAAACATAGAAGATATTTCAAAAGATCCAAACGAACTTTTTTCGGAATTTTATAAAAACATGACCGACAGAGAAATGACAAAATTACAAGAGGATATTGTAAAAGATATCTTTTTTGAGCTTTCTTCAGGAGGTGCGCAAAATGAAACCAAATAAACTTATAATGACTGCATTTTTATCTTATGCTAAAGAGACTGAGATAAATTTTGATGATTTGGGAAATTCTGGATTATTTTTAATTACAGGTGATACAGGAGCAGGAAAAACAAGTATTTTTGATGGTATAGTATATGCTCTTTATGGTGAAGCAAGTGGATCTGTACGTGAGGCAGATACAAGCTTAAGAAGCGATTTTGCAAAACCTTCTGATATTACAAGCGTTAAACTTTGGTTTACTCACAGAGGCGAAAAATATTTTATAGAAAGAAGACCCGAACAGCTTATAGAAAAGAAAAACGGAGAAGGGCTTACAAAAAAATCATCTTTGGCTGAAATAAAAGATAAAGACGGTAATTTACTTGCGTCAAAATCTAAAGATGTAACAAAAAAAGTTTCTGATATTTTAGGTGTAAACAGCAAGCAGTTTAAGCAAATATGTATGATAGCGCAAGGAGAATTTTTAAAACTCTTACTTGCTGACAGTACCCAAAGAGGTGAAATTTTCAGAAAAATTTTTGGAACGGAAAAATTTGAACAGTTCCAAAAATTATTAAAAGAAAGAGAAAAAAGCGCCGATGAAATAATTTTACTTCATAAAAACAATATTTTCGGTGATTTTTCAAGATTAAAAATAGACGATTCACAAACAGAAATAAAAGAACTTATAGATGAAAAAAATATACTTGATACAGATAAAATAACAGAACTTTTGGAAGAATATATAAAAAAAGCGAGTGAAGAACTTAAGACTTTTGAAGATGAATTTCAGAAAAATAAGGATAAAAAAGAAAATCTTATAAAAGAGATTGAAAAAACAAAACATATAAATTCTGATATAGAAAGCTTAAATGTTTTAAAAAAGGAAAAAGAAGTACTTTACGTAGAAAAACAAGAAATAGAAGAACTTTCAGAAAATATTGAAAAAATAGAAAAAGCAGAAACATTAAAACCTGATTATTTAAAAATAAAAGATAAGGAAACAGAGATAGAAAATCTTGAAAAAGAGCTTAATTTAAATTTTGAAAAAGAACAAAGTTATGAAAAACAATTTTCCCTTTATTCAAAAATATATGCAGATGAAGAGGGAAGAAAAGATGAAAGAGATAAACTTGCGGTAGATATAAATTTAATTGAGACAAGCTATCCTAAATATGAAGAATTAAATAACCTTAATAAGCAAATAGAAGTTCTTAAAGAAAGTATTGAAAAAGCAAACAGTGATTTTGAAAAATGCAATGTAGCTTTTGAAAAAAATACAGAGGGAATAAAAAAGGCAAAACTTTATAAAGAAGCTCATAAAGATGATGCAGTTATGCTTGAAAAAGCGACATCAAAAAAAGAAAATTTAATAAAAGAGAAGCAAAGACTTTCAGAACTTAAAGAAAAACTTAAAAATAAAAATGAATTAAAAGAAAAGCTTTTGTTACTTGAAAAAGAGTATATTAAACTTGAAGAAACTTATAAA
>CALWSX010000196.1 GCA_944384285.1 uncultured Lachnospiraceae bacterium | reverse complement strand
TCATACCCGCGGTGTCGGGGGTTCAAATCCCTCCTCCGCTATTTTTTATTTTGTAAATTATAGTTTATATAAATTTTTATCCTCTGAAAAATCAGAGGATTTTTTTATTTAAAAAATATAAGAATAAATAAAAGTATTTTAGAGTATTATGTTGTTGTATTTTAAAAGAATTTTTAATTGTGATATAATACAAATTTAAATACTACCTTGAGAGAAATTGTCTCCCAAGATTTCGGATTTATTTTGATTATTATACCCAAATCCAATGCATTGTATTTTTATGAACTTGCTATGAGTAATAAGCATACTATTTTATTTGGATAAAAAATAGCCGACAGATTTTCGTTTTTGAAAACCAATCGGTTATGTACTTGTGTATATTATAATATTCTCTTTTTCTTTAATTGTAGTTTATCTGGGTAAAAAGCATAAACCAAAATTACGGTTTATTTTTTATGTATCTGCTGATTATAATAAGAGTGATAATAATGACAATTAAAAATAATAGCCCAAATGGAAGCATATCATTTTCATTCATCAAACCAGTATCTACTCTATATCCTAAGTATGCCATAATACAAAGCATAATACAGCACACTATGCATAAGCTTCCCACAGCTTTACATAACTTTTTTTCATCATATTTTTTCTGTTCTTCTTTAGACATTGTATTATAGCCAGCTATTAACCATTTTCCTTTTCTGAAAAATAAAAAAATGCTTATGATTAAAAATATTAAAGCAAAAATAAGAATAATTATTTCAGCTATCATAAAAACACCTCTCAAAATTAAGCTTTGTGGGTCTATTTGGACCTATTATATCACTCCAATAAAAAATTTGTCCACTAACATATCAAAAACGACAAGGATTTCCCTTGTCGCAAATTTAGTGAAATATGATTTTAGTATACAATATCTCTATTATATAATCCGGAATATTGTTCATTTATTTTACTCAATTTATTTAATTCCCATCTTTCATCTTTGGGATAACGTTTTGCTTTTTATGGCATAAGTCATTTTTTCTTCAGAAATTTTTATTTTCTATTTCGTAATCCTTCAAATATATTGGTTTTCTTATAAATCCAATAATTTAAGCTGACTACAAAGCTCAAAGATAAAAATTAGTTCCTTATATAGCCTGTCATTTGGGGAGGATTTTTATTATACTATAACCAAAGGCTTAGTAAAATCATTATTTGTTGTTCTGAAATTTTTATTTTTTAATACAGAAAAATATATGTCGGTTGCAAGAATTTCTTTTTCAAGCATTTTCATTAAATTTTTGTTATTTAAAATATCATTATCTTTATAAATATTTTTCATATTAGTTATAACAGGTATTTTTGCCAAAGAGGTTAAGGCTTTTAGAATTTCACAACTTTCACGTCTGAAACCCAAAACTCTTATATATTGTGAAAATCCATTGTTTACAAAATTTTTTGTATCTTCATTTTTTATATCCAAAAGAATATTTATAAGTATTCTTTGGATTTTTGACATTGTATATCTTTTGGATTTTGTAAATTCGCTTATTTCTGTAAATGAATGACAGGTATCAAGTGAATTTTTAATTCTGTTATGAAGACCTTCTGTAACTTCTGTTATGTTTTTTAAATAATCTTCGCTTCTTAATCTTAGAATATAATTTAGAGCTTCTGAAAAATCATCAGAATATATCGGGAAAATATTATTGTTTATACCTTCTTTTAAAATATTTATTGAATTTTCCGGTATAACCATATTTAAAAAATCAGTTTCTTTTGTTTTTAAGTTTTCTCTTATTGACCTTGCAGATGAAAATTCTCCCTCAAGTCTTGTTTCATTATACGATGACATAATACGTTTTATTGGTATTGGGATAATATCACTTTTAAAATATTTAAGTGCGTTTAAATACTCAAGAGCAAGTATATTGTTAGGTTTTTCTATTTCCGAAATATCTTTTCCGTATATATCTTTGAAAGCCATAGAACGGGATAATGCGTAAGATTTACCGGTGTTAAGATACTCTTTTATTTTTTCTGAAAGTGTATCCGACTCTGAGAAAAGCTTTTCTGATATATATTTTAAGGTATCTATATCGTTATCCTCGCAGCCAAAACATATATTATCAACTATTCCGGTATCACAAAAAAGCTTTATGGCTCCCCTAGCAAAAATTTCGGCAGGTGCAACAGAAAAATATACGGGAAGTTCTATAACAAGGTCAACACCGTTTAAAAGAGCAGTTTTTGCTCTTGTCCACTTATCAGCTATGGCAGGCTCGCCCCTTTGTACAAAATTTCCGCTCATAACTGCTATAATATAGTCTGGTTTAACCGTTTTTTTAATTTCATCTATCATATATTTATGACCGTTGTGAAACGGATTATATTCTGTAACAATTCCCGTAATCTTCATTTAAAATCCTTTCTTATAACAAGTATTAATTTTCTGAAGTTTTGTTTTTTCTGAAATTTTTAAAAAATTCACTCATTATTTCTGAACATTTGTCTGATAAAATACCCTCTGTGACTTCTACCTGGTGATTAAAGTTAGGTTCATTAAGTATATTTAAAACAGACCCGGCACAACCGGCTTTTTTATTCCTTGCACCAAAATAAACTTTTGGAATTCTTGCCTGTACTATAGCTCCCGCACACATAGGACATGGTTCTATCGTTACATACATAATACAGTCTTCAAGTCTCCAGTCACCTGTGATTTTTGAGGCTATATCTATTGCTTTTATTTCGGCGTGGGATAATGTATTTTTATCGGTATTTCTTGTGTTATGTGTTTTTGCAATTATTTCACCATTTCTTACAATTACAGCACCTATTGGAACTTCATCTAATAAAAACGCTTTTTTGGCCTCTTCTAAAGCTATTTCCATATAATATTCATGTGTTTTATCTTCGTTTAAAGCTTCGTTATACATAGAATGTACTCCTTTTAAACTTTTTATTTATTTTATTTTAAATCAGTATAATTATCCAGTCAATATATCGAAATTTTATCCACAAAAAGTATGGAAATTGTATTTATTGAAATTTAAGTTATCAACACATTTGGATTTGTTTTTGGATAAATAAGTGGATTATAAAAAATATATTTACAAAATGGAACAAAAAGGAGGTTTGTTACACTAAATATAAAAAATTAATTTTTTAATTATATAAATTATTAACTTTCTTTGTTGATATTTTTAAAGATTTGTTATAAAATTTACTTGTGTTTAACATAAATGTTACACACAAAAATATGTTGAAGTTTTTCTATTTATTTTAGGAGGAATTAAGATGAAAAAGAGTTTATTCGCATTAATCATGGCTGCTATGATGGCTCTTACAGCTTGTGGCGGCGGCGGAGAAGCAACAAACGAAAATACTGAAACAACAGAAACAACAGAAACAACTGAAACAGCAGGCATGAAACCTGAAGACATCAAAGTAGGTTTTGTTTATATCGGCAAAATCAACGACGAAGGTTACACACAGGCTCATGACAAAGGAAGACTTGCTCTTGAAGAAATGGGTATTGAATGTTTATATGCAGAAGAAGTACCTGAAAACGCTGACTCAGAAAAAGCAATCAGAGACCTTATTGATCAGGGATGTAACGTAATTTACACAAACAGCTTTGGTTTCATGGACTACACAGTTAAAGTTGCTGAAGAATTCCCAGATGTTAAATTTGGTCATTGTTCAGGTTACAAAACAGCTGAAAACCTTTCTACATACTTTGGTAAAATGTATGAAGCAAGATATCTTTCAGGTATCGTTGCTGGTATGAAAACAGAAGCTAACAAAATCGGTTATGTTGCAGCTATGCCTATTCCAGAAGTTATAAGAGGTATTAATGCGTTTACACTCGGTGTTCAGTCTGTAAACCCAGATGCAACTGTAGAAGTTATTTGGACAAACACATGGTATGATCCAGCTATCGAAAAACAGGCAGCTATTGAAATCCTTAACAAAGGTTGTGACGTAATTGCTCAGCACCAGGATACAACAGCTCCTCAGATTGCTGCTCAGGAAAAAGGCGCTTTCTGTATCGGTTATAACTCACCAACAGCTTCTGCTGCTCCAGAAAGCTATCTTACAGCTCCTCTTTTCCATTGGGAAAAATTCTATGTTGATGACGTTCAGAGAATTATTGACGGAACTTGGGAATCACGTTCTTACTGGGAAGGTCTTAACGCAGGTATGGTAAGCCTTGACGCATTAACAGAAAACTGTGCAGAAGGTACACAGGAAGCAGTTGATGCAGCTACAGAAAAAATTATGAATGGTGAATTACACCCATTTGCAGGTCCTATCTATGATCAGGACGGAAACGAAAAAGTTCCTGAAGGAACAACAATGACAGACGATGAAATCTGGAACATGTCATGGTTCGTTAAAGGTGTTATCGGTTCTGCTCAGGGCTGATATAAAAATTAAGTCTTATTTTACAGAATTTGCTGTAATTTTATAAAATTTTTCACAGCAAGAGAAATTTTTCTCTTGCTGTGTTTGTTTTTTAATATTAAAATAATTGTATGGGACTATTTTAGGTTAAATGTCGATAAAAGAGAATTTAGATTTATCTCGGGTAAAAAAATTTATTTTTATGAACATTTAACTTTTTTATTTTATTTGAGTTTTTGGGGAGGTATTATGTGTAACGATTCTTATGTAAGGTTTTCGAACATAACTAAAGTTTTTGGCCCCGTTAAAGCAAATGATAATGTAAGCTTTGATGTTAAAAAAGGAGAAATTCATGCTCTTTTGGGTGAAAACGGATCCGGTAAAAGTACACTTGTAAGTATTTTGTCCGGTATTTATACCGCTGACAGCGGTCAAATATTTGTAAATGGCAAAGAAGTTGTTTTTTCTTCTCCTAAAGATGCTATTGATGCCGGTATTGGTATGGTACACCAGCATTTTAAACTTGTTGAAGTATTAACAGCAAAAGAAAATATTGTTGCCGGAAGTAAAATAGGGTTTTTTATAAAGGGAAAAGAATTATCCAATAAAATAACAGAAATTTCTGAAAAATACGGACTTGCCGTTTCTCCGGATAAAAAAATATATAATATGTCTGTTGGTGAAAAGCAGAACGTTGAAATACTTAAAATGCTTTACAGGGGCGCTGAAGTTTTGATACTTGACGAACCTACTGCCGTTCTTACTCCACAGGAAACAAAAGTACTTTTTTCAATACTTCGCAAAATGAAGGAAAAAGGCTGTGCTATTATCATAATTACTCATAAATTAAACGAAGTTATGGAAATAAGTGATAGAGTAACGGTTTTAAATAAAGGTGTATGTATTGGAACCGTTGATACAAAAGACGCTTGTATAAAACAGCTTACTGAAATGATGGTAGGAAGAAGCATAAATTTAGACCTTGAAAGAGCGGAAACAGAAATTACTAAAGATCCTATGCTTGAGGTAAAAAATATTTCTTATAATGACGCTTTAGGTTTTTCTATACTTAAAAATGTTTCTTTTGATTTACACGGCGGAGAAATTTTGGGCGTTGCCGGAATTGCCGGAAGCGGACAAAAAGAACTTTGTGAGATTATAGCCGGTGTTTTATGTGCAAAATCTGGAGAAGTCCTTTTTAAAGGCGAAAATATAAATGGTCTTTCTCCTCGTACTATTGCTAAAAAAGGTATCGGTATGAGCTTTATTCCGGAAGACAGACTCGGAATGGGACTTGTTGCCGGAAAAAGTATAGTAGATAATGTTATGCTTAAATCTTACCACAGAAACAAGGGTATTTTTGTTGACAGAGAAAAAGGGCGTAAACTTGCAGAACAGATTGTAAAAGATTTTGATGTTTCTACTCCAAGTGTAAACCACATTGTTAAAAAGCTTTCGGGCGGTAATATACAAAAGGTTCTCTTGGGAAGAGAGGTTGGTCTTGACCCTGAAATACTTATAACTGCTTATCCTGTAAGAGGTCTTGACATAGGTGCAAGTTACAATATTTACGATATATTAAACAGAGAAAAAAGAAAAGGCATTGGAATACTTTTTATAGGTGAAGACTTAGACGTTTTACTTCAGCTTTCCGACAGGCTTATGATAATCCATGATGGTGAGGTTATGGGTATTGTTGATCCGAGAACAACTACAAAAGAGCAAGTCGGTCTTATGATGCTTGGTAAAAATATAGAGGAGGTATTATAAGAATGTTCAGAGTAGTTAAAAAAGATGAGCTTACCCATAAAAAAGAAATTATGATAAGAATAAGCGCTGTTATACTTGCTCTTATTTTTGTCGCTATTGTTATGACAATAGTTGGGTATAACGCACTTGAAATTTTTTCTAATATTATAAAAGGTTCGTTGTCTTCAAAATACAGAATTGTTGAAACCATTAATAAAACTATACCGCTTACAGTTCTTTCTTTAGGCGTTGCTATTGCGTTTAAAATGAAATTTTGGAACATTGGGGCAGAAGGTCAGTTTTATATGGGTGCTTTTGGTGCTACTTTTGTTGCGCTTAATTTCTCATATCTCCCATCACCTGTTGTTCTTACTTTAATGTTTATTGCCGGTGCTATTTGTGGCGGGTTATGGGCATTAATTCCGGCTTTATTAAAAACTAAGTTTGAAACAAGTGAAACTTTGGTTACACTTATGCTTAACTATATTGCTATTAAATGGATTTCATATCTCCAGTATGGTCCTTGGAAAGACCCTAACGGAATAGGTTTCCCTAAAATAGCTACTTTTGAAAAATCCGCTGTACTTCCTAAAGTTTTTGGTATCCACTGTGGATTTATAATTGCACTTGTACTTGTTGTTCTTGTACATATTCTTCTTACAAAAACTAAGCTTGGTTATGAAATATCTGTTCTTGGTGAAAGTCAGACAACAGCTAAGTATGCCGGTATGAATGTTGTAAAAATTATAATAATAGCAATACTTTTAAGTGGTGCTATGGCCGGTATTGCCGGTATGATGCAGTGTTCTGCTATTGAACAGACATTAAACGATAAATTAAGCGGCGGACTTGGTTTTACTGCTGTTATTACAACGTGGCTTGCTAATCTTTCGGCGCCTTTGATACTTGTTGTATCATTCCTTTTTGCTCTTTTGCTTCAGGGTGGTGCTTTCTTACAAAGTGCTATGCAGATCCCGGCTTCTGTTGCAGAGGTTATACAGGGTATTATTATATTCTTTGTGCTTGCAAGTGAATTCTTTATAAGATATAAAATTGTAAGAGTACATAAAGTTGAGAAGGGGGCGAAATAATATGGACTTTTTGTTAAGCTTAGAATTGTTTTTACAAGTTGCGGCGCAAATGGGAACTCATATCCTTTTCGCAACTTTAGGAGCTATACTTTGTGAAAAAGTTGGAAACTTAAACCTTGGGGTTGAAGGTATGATGCTTATGGGCGCAAGCGTTGGTTTTTATACTGCTGTTCATACCGGAAATCCATACCTTGCAGTACTTGCGGCAGGCTTAATGGGTGCTTTTGGAGCTTTAATTTATGCTGTTATTACCGTAAATTTCAGAGGTAACCAGGTTGTTACCGGTCTTGTACTTACTATTTTCGGTACGGGGTTTGCGGGTATGGTCGGAAGAAACCTCTCCGGTATTGCTTTAGATGAAAAAGTTATTTCTGCTTTTGCTGCAAAACCTATTCCTGTACTTTCTGAAATCCCTGTTATCGGAAAAATGCTTTTTGAACAGAGTATTTATGTTCAGGCGGCTTTGATTGTTGCTATTTTGGTTTATATATACTTAAATAAGACAAGCTTTGGTTTAAATACTCGTTTTGTTGGTGAAAACCCGGCTGCAGCTGACGCAAGCGGTATTAATGTTACTAAATATAAATACATAAATATACTTGTAGGCGGATTTTTATGCGGTGTAGGCGGTGCTTTCCTTTCACTTGTTTATGTTCCAAGATGGCAGGATAATATTACAGCGGGTGCAGGCTGGATTGCGGTTGCTCTTGTAATTTTCAGTACATGGAATCCTTTAAGAGCAATTTTTGGAGCTTATCTTTTCGGAATGCTAAGAGGTGTTGGTTTTAAACTCCAGAATGTTAAAATCGGTAATTTTGGATTTTCTGCGCAGATACTCGATATGCTTCCATATTTAGCAACAATTATTGTTCTTGTATTTATAACAAAACGTAAGAAAAAAGAAAATCTTCCTCCGGAAAGTCTTGGAAATCCATATTTCAGAGAAGAACGATAAAAAATTTGAGTTTAAAAATACGGTAAAATTTATTTTACCGTATTTTTTTATAAAATTTTCTTAAAATTAAGTTATGAGCTTTTTTTATGATATAATAATTTTTAATGTTTATATTTTACAATCGACAAAAAGTATGCTTATTTGCTTGTTTTTAATTTGTTCATAGTATAATATATATTTATAATTATAAAAAATAAGAAAGGAGTTTTGTCAATATAAATTGGCATTTGTGAAAGGCTTTGAAAGATATCAGTAAATTTGATAATTATGAAGATGAAAATTTTGAAGACGAAACTTTTGATGAAATAGAAACTTTAAAAAATAAAAATCCTAAGAGAAAGTTTATCATTATTGGTGTACTTATTTTTCTTGTTGCTGCTTTTTGTTTTTCTTTCTATTACTATGATACACATTTTGGACAAGGTATTATAAACGGGTATTTGAACAAAAAAGGAATTAATTTAACAAGTGAAACTACGGAAAATACAGAAGATACACAGGATAAAACAGATTCAGAAAATAATGATGAAACTAAAACAGCTAATGCAGAAGTAACCGATGAAACTACAGAAAATACAGAAGAAGATAAATTTCTTGGAGAAGAAATTTCTTCAAAAAAACCTACTTTGGGAAAAGAAGTTCTTACGTTTGATGAAGGAAATGTTTTGGGCATAAACACTGTGAATAACTCGTACTATGTTTGTTCAAAAGACGGTATGAAATTTTTTGATTCAAACGGGGATCAAGTTTTTAACGATACATATACATTAAATTATCCTGTTTCTGTTTTTGAAGCAAATTATGCGGCTGTTTATGAAAGCAGTGGTACAAATGTGCGTGTATATAATGAAAAGGGATTCATTTATTCTGTTGCTAGTGAATATCCTATTTCTAAAGTTAAACTTAATAAAAATGGTTATCTTGCAATTATTATGAGAGCTCAGGATTCCTGTAAAACTGTTGTATATAACAGTGAGGGGAATAAGCTTATGGAAAGAAAAGAAGATACTAAAGGTGTATACCCTGTAGATTTGGATATTTCTGATGATAATAAGGTTCTTTGTGTATCATATCTTGATACATCTGATGTATACCCTATTTCAAGACTTGTTTTCTTCTATATAAATAAAGAAGACAGTATGAATGTTGCAGATGGTATTTTTTCAGCAGTTCAAAAAGACGATATTTATGCAATATCTGTAAACTGTATGGAAAATAATACATTTTTTATAGCTTCTGATGTTTCTTTGATGTGTTTTTCATCAGCAGGAGAAGAAATTTTTACAAAAGAATTACAGGAAAAAATATCAGCTTATGATGTTTTTGGAAAAAGTTATGCTGTAATTGGGTATGACGGACTTTTACCAGAAAGCGGAGAAAATAAATACTCTCTTGAAGTTGTTGACCTTTCCGGGAAAACTGTTTCTCTTACAAGTCTTAAGGACCCTATTTCTTATATAAAATCGGATAATAAAAATTTTGTTGTAAAAACAGGTAATTCTTTATACGGTTATAATAAAAACGGAAAAGAACAATATAATTTAATTCCGCCGTATGATATTAAAGATGTTTCGTTTTTTAATGGAAAATCAGATTCTCTTATACTTTCCGCAACAAGTATTGAAATAGCGGATTTGTCAAAAGTTAATACATCTAAAGAAGATACACCTAAGGAATAACGTCTTTTTAATGGGGGGATAAATTTGCTTCTTTATCATTTTGATAAGATTCTACTTATATTTTTATTAATATTTGCTATAAAAGGGTACAGAAAAGGCTTTATTTTATCAGTATTTGGATTTCTTCCTTTTTTGGGAGCTTTAATAGGAACTAAAATTTTAAACCCTGTTTTTAATAAGTTTTTAAGAGGTACTTTTATATTTGAAAAAATTACAAACTTTATTTCTGAAAAACTTGATTTTTCGTCTGCGGTTACAAATGCTGTTTCTGGTAGTCAGACAGAAATTATAAACAATATGAAAATACCAGATTTTTTGAAAG
>CALWSX010000195.1 GCA_944384285.1 uncultured Lachnospiraceae bacterium | reverse complement strand
GTTTTTGCTCCTATTGAATAGTTTTCTGAAACAATAGGGTGGAGTTCACCAATAAATCCTAATTCTTCGCCATTTACAGTAATATTAGCTGTTCTTCCTGGGTGCATACAAGGAATATTTTCTTCTGGGCTAAATTCGTAATCTTTGATACCTAATACTGTGAAAAGATTTTCAACAATTCCTTTTATTCCATAGAAATCAATGTTTCCATACATAGCCATTGTAAGTTTTTCGTATTCATCAGGAAGTTCTGTAAGAGGAAGACTCTTTGGAATATAAACTTTGCCAATTTCAAAAAGTTTAGCTTCTTCGTTACGTCTGTTGTAGTTTGTTGATAATGATGTTAAGAGACCATTTAAAGTTACAGTTCTCATAATGCTGAAGTCTTCACCTAAAGGATTAGAAATTACAACAGTATTTCTTAATGGGCTGTCTGCTGGAATATTCAATTTATCAAAAACTTTAGGGCTTTCAAAAGAATATGTCATGGCTTCAGAAAGTCCGCTTGCAACCATAGTTTCTTTAATAACTTTAGTGATATTCTGTGAGTAACTTCTTTTTCCGGCTGTAGGAGTACCTGCTGCAAGAGTAGGAACAATTTTGTCATAACCATAAAGTCTTGCAACTTCTTCTGCAAGGTCAGCCTGTGCTTCAAGGTCAGGGCGGAAAGTTGGAACAGTAACTTTTCTGTTTTCTTTGTCAACTTTTAATTCAAGTCTTTCAAAAATAGAAATCATTTCATCTTCTGAAAGGTTTATTCCAAGAAGTCCATTAATCCAGTCTGGGTTGTATGAAAGCTCCCAAGTTGTTCTTTTGTTAGGGTAACAGTCAACCATACCTTTAACAACTTGTCCACAACCAAGCATTTCAACAAGCTGAACAGCTCTGTTAACTGCTTCTTCAGCAAGGTTAGGGTCAAGACCTTTTTCAAATTTACTTGAAGCATCTGTACGTAAACCTATTTTTTTAGCAGTAATTCTTACATTTGAACCTTCAAAGTTAGCACTTTCAAAAAGAACTGTATCAGTATCTCCTGTAATCATTGAGTTTTCGCCACCCATAACGCCGGCAACAGCAACAGCTTTTGTAGGGTCTGAAATTACAAGCATAGATGAGTCTAAAACTCTGTCATTTCCGTCAAGAGTTTTGAAGTTTTCGTTATCATAAGCGTTTCTTACGATTATTTTTCTTTCAGCTATAGTATCAATAGAGAAAGCGTGCATTGGTTGACCATATTCAAGCATAACATAGTTTGTAATGTCTACTATGTTATTTATAGGTCTAATGCCACAGCTTCTTAAACGTTTTCTTAACCATCTTGGAGAAGGTCCAACTTTAACATTTTTAACAGCTCTTGCAATATAACGTGGACATAATTCTGGATTTCTAATTTCAACGGAAATCATATCGTTAATATCTCCAGAAGCTTCTTCCTTTAAGTTGATTTCAGGATATTTGATAGGTACATTAAATGTTGCAGCAGCTTCTCTTGCAAGACCAATAATTGAGAAACAGTCAGGTCTGTTTGAAGTAATTTCAAATTCAACAACATCATCTTTAATATCAAGAATTTCAACAGCATCAGCGCCTAAAGGCTGTTCATTTTCAAAAATATAAATACCATGTTCAGGTGCTTCAGGGAAGTCGTGTCTGTCATATCCAAGTTCTTCAACTGAACAGAGCATACCGTTTGATTCTACGCCTCTAAGTTCACCTTTTTTAATTACAACGTTGTTTGCAAGAACAGCTCCATCAGTAGCAACAGGTACATAAGCACCTTCAAATACATTTGTAGCACCTGTTACGATCTGTAATACTTCACTTCCGATATCAACCTGTGTAACAACAAGTTTGTCAGCATTTGGGTGCTTGTCTATTTTAATTATTTTACCGATAACAACGTTTTTAATATCACCAGATAATGTTTCATAACCTTCTACTTTAGAACCGCTTAAAGTGATTTTATCGCAAAATTCTTTAGTAGAGCAGTCTATATCAACATAATCTTTTAACCAAGACATTGATAAATTCATTTTATTTCCTCCTTAGCATAAATCAAATTTTAAAATCAGAATTGTTTTAAGAATTTAACGTCGTTTTCAAATAAAAGACGTAAGTCGGTTATGCCGTATCTTTGCATAGCAACACGTTCAAGACCCATTCCAAAAGCAAAACCGCTGTAAACATCAGGATCTATGCCGGACATACGTAAAACTTTAGGATGAACCATACCACAACCTAAAAGTTCAATATAACCTTCTCCTTTACAAACACGACAGCCTTTTCCGCCACATGCGAAGCAAGTTACGTCCATTTCAGCAGAAGGTTCTGTAAATGGGAAGTGGTGAGGGCGGAAACGAACTTTAGTATTTTCACCAAAAAGTTCTTTTGCAAAAACTGCTAAAGCTCCTTTTAAGTCACCCATAGTAATTCCTTTATCAACAACAAGTCCTTCAAGCTGGTGGAAAACAGGAGAATGTGTAGCATCAACTTCGTCAGAACGATAAACAGTACCAGGACAAATTACACGAATAGGGAGTTTTCCTTTTTCCATAACACGTACCTGAACAGGTGAAGTCTGAGTTCTTAAAAGAATATCTTTTGTGATATAGAAAGTATCCTGTTCATCTTTTGCAGGGTGATTTGCAGGAATATTAAGAGCTTCAAAGTTATAATAGTCAAGTTCAACATCAGGACCTTCAGCTACTTCATATCCCATACCGATAAATATATCTGTTATTTCATCAATAACAATGCTCATAGGGTGTTTATGACCATGAAGAAGTTTTTTGCCAGGGATAGTAACGTCGATTTTTTCATTTTTAAGCTTCATTTCAAGTTCTTTTGCTTTAAAGATTTTTTTAGCTTCTTCAATTTTTTCTTCTATTTCTGCACGTACTTCGTTAGCAAGCTGGCCCATTATAGGTCTTTCTTCGTTTGAAAGTTTACCCATACCTTTGAGTATGGCAGTAAGCTCACCTTTTTTTCCTAAATACTTTACTTTTAATTCGTCAATGTCTTTGATTTGTTTTGCATTTTTAAGGCTTTCAAAAGCATTGTCACGAATTGCTTTAAGTTGTTCTTTCATTATTTTTTCTCCTTTCGGTAACATTTTAAATTAAAGTATTTATATGTGTATGTAATAGTTTTTGAACAAAGGGTTAAATGTTTTTATAGAACAATTAAGAATGGAAAAAATTATAAAATAAAGAAATTTTTAAAGATTAGAAATTTTAAATATTTGGCAAGAAAAAAGTCCCTTCATATAAAATATGAAGGGACGATAATATACCG
>CALWSX010000194.1 GCA_944384285.1 uncultured Lachnospiraceae bacterium | reverse complement strand
TAAGTCTATCAACATAAAGTCTGTAACCCAAATCGGAAGGAACCCTTCCGGCTGAAGCGTGGGGCTGTACAATAAGGCCCATATCTTCAAGGTCACTCATTTCGTTTCTTATGGTTGCAGAACTTATACCCAAGTTGTATTTTTTAGCAATAGTCCTAGAACCTACAGGCTCAGCGGTATGAATATAGTCATTTATGATTGCTTCTAAAATTTTTATTTTTCTATCGTTAATTTCATTCAATGACAAATAATCATCTCCTTTCGAACTATTTTGTACTTGTTAGCACTCACTTAATTCGAGTGCTAATCTTTATATATAAATTAACACTTGAACACAAATATGTCAAGTGCTAATTTAAAAAAATTTATAAAAATTTTAAAAAAACTGTATTTGAAATGTCGATTCCTCTATCTGTCAGTTTTATTGTGTCATTTCCTGTTATTTCAATAAGGTTTTCCAAAGAAAGCTCTTTTATTTCGTCCCTGTAAATATCAAAAATGCTCTCTTTAAATCTGTTTTTAAACGCTTTATCAGATACGCCTTTTGTCATTCTGAGACCCATAAACATAAATTCAGATTCCCTGTCTTTTTTACTATAATCAATAATATTTTCCCTTATATTAATTCCGTTTTTAGATATATATTTTTCTATATCTAAAATATTATTAAATCTTTTTCCTTTGAAATCTGAATGTGCTGCAAGACCAAAACCTAAATACTCTCTGCATTCCCAATAAACAATATTATGTTTACATTCAAAACCGTCTTTTGCATAGTTAGATATTTCATATCTGTTGTATCCCTTAGATTTTAATATCTCATTGGTTTTATAATACATCTCTCTATCTAAGTCATCGTCAATAGGGGTATATATTCCTTCGTCATACATTTTTTTTATTTTTGTTCCATCTTCTATAATAAGACTGTATGCCGATATATGTTCAGGTGAAAAATCTGTAACTTTTTCAAGTGTTTCTATAAGATTATTCATATCCTGTTCAGGAAGAGATGACATTATATCTACATTAATATTACTAAAACCAACTTCTCTTGCCAAAATAAAATTATTTTTAAAATCAGAAAAAGAATGTATTCTTCCAATTCTTTTAAGCATTTTATCATCTGCACTCTGAAGCCCCATACTTAGCCTATTAATGCCAAGTTTATAATATGAATTTAGTTTTTCATAATCTAATGTTCCTGGATTTGACTCTATTGTTATTTCTGCATTTTTACATATATTATAGTTTTCAAAAACAGCCTCACATACTCTTTTTATATGTTCATTTTCTAAACACGAAGGAGTTCCGCCTCCTATAAATATTGTTTTTACAATATATTCTTTGCAATCTTTTTTATAAAATTTAATTTCATTTACAAGTGCATTTATATAGTTCTCAAAAATATCATTTCTATTCCCAAAAGACAAAAAATCACAATAAAAACATTTTTGAACACAAAAAGGTATATGAATATATATACTTAATTCTTTCATTTAAAAACCTCTTTTAAATCTCTATTAAAAGACCTACCGGGCAGTGGTCGCTTCCTAAAATTTCGGTATGAATAGTTGCTTCTTTGATTTTTTCAGAAATATCATTTGATACTACAAAATAATCTATTCTCCAACCTGCATTTTTCTCTCTGGCTTTAAATCTGTATGACCACCAAGAGTATATTCCTTCTGTGTCAGGATAAAGATATCTAAAAGTATCTGTAAAACCACTTTCTAAAAGTTTAGAAAATTTTTCTCTTTCCTCATCTGAAAATCCAGGATTTCCCCTATTTGTTTTCCAGTTTTTAAGATCTATTTCTTTGTGAGCAACATTTAAGTCTCCACAAAGTATCACTGGCTTATTTTTATTTAATTCTAAAAGGTAATTTCTCAAATTATCTTCGAATTCCATTCGATAGTCCAAACGTGCAAGTTTTTCCTGGGCATTTGGAGTATATGAATTTACTATATAAAAATTATCATATTCTAATGTTATAAGTCTTCCCTCATCATTATATTTACCATCAATTCCATAAGCTACATTTAAAGGTTCTTTTTTTGTAAAAATAGCTGTACCTGAATATCCTTTTTTTTCCGCACTGCTATAATAAGCGTAATAACCTTCTTTTTTAAAATCTGCCTGATCTGGCTGCATTTTTGTTTCTTGGATACAAAAAATATCCGCATCTATACTATCGAAAAATTCTTCAAAGCCTTTTTTTAAACAGGCTCTAAATCCATTTACATTCCAAGAGATTAATTTCATATTTTAAGTCCTTTCTTTTGTAATTTATTAAATATAATAATATTATATTGGGTTAGATAATTTTATTCAATTCATATTTTTATATCTTGTTATTTTTAATTCAAAATGATAAACTTTTGCTGACTATATTTTTTAACAGAGGGAAATTATGGACACCAGAGTTAATTTATTAGAGGGAAATATTTTAAAGTCACTTGTTTCCGTATCTTTACCTATTATGGCAACATCACTTTTACAGATGGCATATAATATGACTGATATGATCTGGATCGGAAGAATAGGAAGTGATTCTGTCGCAGCAGTTGGAGCAGCTGGAATGTTTGTTCAGCTTACGACAGGACTATGCTCTTTTTCAAGAGTAGGCGGGCAGGTAAAAGTTGCTCAGTCTTTTGGAGCAAAAAAATATTCTTTGGCCGCAGAATATGCCAAAAATACAGTTCAAATAGGTATAATTATATCTATTATTTATGGTCTCTTTCTTTCATTATTTTATAAAGGCTGTATAGAATTTTTTAAGTTTACTAATCCTTTTGTTATAAAAGAAGCCGAAATATACTTAAGAGTAATGGGAGCTTTTATAATTTTTAATTTTTTAAACCCAATTTTTACTGCAATTATAACCGCAACCGGAAACAGTAAAACACCTTTTAAAATAAGTACTGTAGGTCTTATATGCAATATAGTGCTTGACCCTTTATTCATATTTGGGTTTGGTATAATACCAAGACTTAATGTACTTGGTGCTGCTATTGCAACTGTGATTGCACAGGCTATTGTTTGTATTTTATATATTATTTATTTATCAAAAGACAAAGATGTATTTTCAAAAATCAGAATATTTAAAAAAATTAATACAAAACTTTCAAAAGACATTATAAAAATCGGGTTACCTGCATCTGTACAAGGAATAATGTTTACAGGAATTTCTATGACACTTGGAAGGATTATAGCAGTTTGGGGAGAAACAGCTATTGCTGTTCAAAAAGTAGGCGTTCAGGTAGAATCAATCTCTTATATGGCTGCAGACGGATTTGCATCTGCTACAAATTCTTTTATAGCACAAAACTATGGTGCAGGAAATTTAAACAGAGCTAAAAAAGGCTTTTCAACTGCTTTAAAAGTAATGATTTATTGGGGAATTGCCACAACGGCTATTTTAGTTATCCTTCCTGCTCCTATTTTTAAAATTTTTATTCCAGATGAAACTATTATACCTCTTGGAGTAGATTATCTTAGAATACTTGGATATTCACAACTTTTTATGTGCATAGAAATACTTACTGCCGGAGCTTTTTCTGCCTATGGAAATACTCTGCCCCCATCTCTTGTGAGTATAATATTTACAGGTTTAAGAATTCCTGCTTCTATACTTATGGGTAAAACAGTTTTAGGACTAAACGGAGTTTGGTGGAGTATTAGTATGTCTTCTGTGTTTAAGGGAATTATACTTCTTATCTTGTTTATATTATTTATGAATAAATTCAATAAAAATTTTGGATTCAATAAAAATTAAATTCATATTTTGTATTCACATATTGTTAATTATAAACTTCCTATTATTTTGTAAACAAAAAAGCCTCTATGAAAAATCATAGAGGCTTAAAATTTATAATTATGAGAATGTAAATTTATTTATGTATTAAAAATTAGCATCCACACTGGTTTGATCTAATGTTTTTGTATTCAGCAAAAGCCTGGTCATCACCTTTGATATGGCCATATAACCATTCTGTAACCTGTTTGTCAAGCATATCCATGAAGTTATCTGTTGGGCCTTCTGTTTCAAGAACGTTACGTAAATTTTTAACAGATACTACAAGATCATCATGAATTTTTTTGTGTTCTGTGTATCTTGGATACTGAGCAGCCTGCATAGCCTGTTCTTCTGTTGCAAAGTGATATCCTGTGTAGTCAATAAGGAAATCAAGTGTTTTTAAAGCAGTTTCTTTGTCATTTGCATCAACTAATGCGTTGATTTTTGAGAATAAGTGTCTGTGCTGACCATCAACAATAGGATCACCTGTGATTAAACTTAAAGTAAAAACAGCTTTTTTCATAAATAAAATCCTCCTTAGTAAATTGTTTAATAAAATATTCCTTCATTACTTCATTATATCGTCCAAAGTGCATTTTATGTAGTAAAATATGCACGATTTTACCATAAAATATTTGAATAATTTT
>CALWSX010000193.1 GCA_944384285.1 uncultured Lachnospiraceae bacterium | reverse complement strand
GGAATATTTCTTAATATAGTTTATACCATTTCTATTAATGAGTTTAACGGAAAAAGAAATATTCAGCTTAATATTAAAGATTTTAGGTATTCTATTTAACAGGAGGTTTTTGCTATGGATTTAAAATCAAAAATCAGATCAATTAATGATTTCCCACAAGAAGGTATTATTTTCAGGGATATCACAACTGTTTTAAAAGATGGAGAAGCTTTTTCTTATGCCATTGAAGAAATGCATAATGCATGTAAAGAATTTGAATTTGACCTTATTTGTGGCCCGGAATCAAGGGGATTTATTTTCGGAACACCTATTTCATACATTGAGAAAAAAGGATTTATCCCTATAAGAAAACCGGGAAAACTTCCGGCAGAAACCATTTCACAGGAATATGACCTTGAATACGGAACTTCAAAACTCGAAATACATAAAGACGCTATAAAACCTGGTCAAAGAGTTATCATCGTTGATGACCTCCTTGCTACAGGCGGAACAGCAGAAGCTATTGCAAAATTAGTTGAAAAATGTGGCGGTGTTGTAGCTGGATTTGTATTCTTTATTGAGCTCGAATTCCTTGAAGGAAGACAGCTTTTAAAAGATTATGACGTTGTTTCTATCGTTAAATATTAATTTTCTTTAATATTGACATGAATATTCTCCTATGGTATAATTCTATGGTATGACTTAGAACGGTCCGCTACCGCTGTAAGGATGCGGCAAGAACGTTTGTTGATTTAGGAGGAACTAAAAATGGATATTATCAGAGAACTCGAAAATGAACAGTTAAAAAAAGACATTACACCTTTTAACGTAGGTGATACAATCCGTGTATCTGCTAAAATTGTTGAAGGTACAAGAGAAAGAGTACAGGCTTTCGAAGGTATCGTTATTAAAAGACAGGGTGGCGGTCTTAAAGAAACTTTCACAGTTAGAAGACTTTCATCAGGTGTTGGTGTTGAAAAAACATGGCCTCTTCACTCACCAAGAATCGAATCTATCGAAGTTGTAAGACGTGGTGTTGTAAGACGTGCTAAACTCTTCTACTTAAGAGACAGAATTGGTAAGAGAGCAAAAGTTAAAGAAGCGATTAAATAATTGACGGACTTTTGCCTGTCTAACTGAAATTTAGGTTTATAACCTTATATTTCTTATCTTTAATTTTAAAAAATGTAGGGCTGCTGCAAAATGTCTATATGTTGTTTTTACCTTTAAGGTTTAATGATATATTAATTTTTGCAGCAGTTTTTTCTTTATCGGAGGCATAAATGTCAGAAAAGAAATCATTAAAAAATAATACTCTTATATCATTTATTGTTGTAATTTTAATCGCATTATTAATACGTACTTTTGTTTTTGCGCCTGTTTCTGTAAAAGGAAACTCTATGGAGCCCAATTTTTCCCATGGTGACATCGTTTTTATAAACAAACTTGCGTATCTTTTCTCAGAACCTGAAAAAGATGATATTGTAATATGTGAATACACAACAAGCAAAATGAAAGAACAAAATATTATTAAAAGAGTTATCGGTACACCAGGAGATACAATAAATTTTGAAGAATCTATAAAAGACGATGAATATTATTTAGATTTATATATTAATGACGAATATATAAAGGAAGATTATATTTTAGAACCTAACTCTCAAAAAGGTAATACCGAATACCCTTATACCGTTCCTGAAAACTCTTATTTTGTCATGGGTGACAACAGAAATGCAAGCTCTGACAGCAGAGAACAGGAAATAGGTGCAATACCAAAAGAAAATATTGAAGGAAAAGTTGTCTTAAGACTTTATCCTTTTAACAATATTTCATTATTTTAACAAAAAGGAATGATAAAAAATGAATATACAATGGTATCCGGGGCATATGACAAAAACCGTTCGTATGATGAAAGAAAACATATCTCTCGTAGATGTTGTTATTGAACTTGTCGATGCAAGAATACCTTACAGCAGCAAGAATCCAGATATAGACGAACTCGCTAAAAATAAATTCAGAATTATAGCTTTAAACAAGTCTGACCTTGCAGACCCAAAGCAAACAAAAATTTGGACTGAATATTTTGAAAACAAAGGTTTTAAAGTTATTCTTACAAACTCTGTTTCTGGAAAAGGTGTAAAAGACGTTACAGAAGTTGCAAAAGAATTAATGAAAGACAAAATAGAAAGTCAGAAAAAAAGAGGCAGGATTTTTGTTCCTATTCGTTCCATGATAGTTGGTATCCCTAATGTTGGAAAATCAACTTTCATTAATAAATATGTAGGAAAAGTTACTGCAAAAACAGGAGACAAGCCTGGTGTAACCCGTGGAAAACAATGGATTAGAATCAAAAAGGATTTTGAACTTCTTGATACTCCCGGAATACTTTGGCCTAAATTTGAAAACCAGGAAGTTGGGCTTAAACTTGCCGCAACAGGAGCTATAAATGATGAAATTCTTGACAGATGCGAAGTTTCATATGAACTTATAAAAATTTTGAGACGTATAGACGAAAATATATTACAATCGAGATATAATATTGAAATTTCTGAAACAGATAAAGACTATGAAGTTTTGGAAAAAATATCTAAAAAAAGAGGATTTATAATGCGTGGCGGGGAAATAGATACTTTACGAGGCGCTAAAATACTCCTCGATGAATTCAGAGGCGGTAAGCTTGGTAATATTACGCTTGAAACTCCTGATGAAATCGAACAATAATTTTTTAAAAGAAGGCGGAGGAAGTTATGGAATTAGAATTATTATCAAAAAAGGCATTAAAAAATGAACCGGTATCATCTCTTAAAGATGTCCTTTCATTATATGGAGTTACAGAATTAAAAATTATTGCAAGAAAATTAAACCTTGATGTTTCTGAAAAATCAAAAGAAGAAATTGAAAAAGCTATTTTTGATTGTTTAACAACAGGCGATAACTAAAAAAATTATATTAAAAAACTTCGTCCTCAAGAAGTAGAATTTTTAAACAAAGCCTATAAAAACGGACTTAAACACGGTGATATAGTACAGAAAGATGCAAAAACTTATCCTTCTTTAGCTGCTGCTGTACTTTTCCTTAATCAGGGTAAATATACTGTTTTACCTGTAGATGAGATTAAACCTGTTTGTGAAAGCTTTTTCTTTTCAGAAGAAGCTAAAGCACATGAAACAGTAAATAAAATTAATGACCTTGCTGTTATTTCTGTTGTATACTATGGCGCATTTGGTATTAGGGACTTAATGAAACTTTGCAGTGATGTATATAAAATTAACGTTACTTATGAAGAAATAGTTCCTATTCTTACAAAATTATCTGAAGAAAACAAAGAATTCTTTATTAAAGATGGTCTTATTATTCATAAAGAACTTAACAAAGATGGTTTTGAACTTTTAAACAGAATCATTGATGAACGTAAAACAAAAGAAAGACTTATACTTAACGAAGAACTTATTACTCTTTGCGACGGAATTGATTATTTTGCATTCACTCCACAGTATGAATCTCTTGAAATAGCATTTGGAAGACTTTTAAAAACAAAAGAAGAAATTGATAATATTCTTAGAGATATTCATTATTTCATCATGAATATTCCTGATATTCCTATGCTTGATAAATTCTTTGAAGGGAAAGGAATAAAATTCCGTTCTTATGAAGAAAAAATTAAAATCTATGGACATATTTCAGAAATTGTTTATGTTTCAAGACTTTGGACAGAATACGGAAACTCACTTGTTGAATATGAAATGAAAGATTTAAGAAAAAAAGATATCAGTGAACTTCGTAAAAAACCTGATGTTATCAAAAAAATCGGAAGAAATGATCCTTGTCCTTGCGGAAGTGGTAAAAAATATAAAAACTGCTGCGGAAGAGGTTCTTCTGACAATTAAAAAATTAGAACCGATGAATTTAAAATTCATCGGTTTTTTATTTTCTTTTTCCTGTTTTATCAAAAACTTTTTTTAAAGCCCTTTCCGTAAAAATAATAGGTAGTATTAAAAATATAATTTCTAAAATACAAATTTTATCACTAAATCTTTCTAATATATAAACATTATTAATAATTAATAAAATTACAGTTATTATAAAAGCCATTAAAATTCCATATATGGCCCATAATTTACCTAAAAATTTATGCGCAAAAAACCATGTTTCTTCATTCTTCATAGACATATTTGTTCTGTATCCATAAAAATAATTAATTTTTCTAGGCGGCTTAAATGTAAATAACAATCCAAAAAAAATCATGATTAAAGGGATAATAAAAATTCCGATATAAAAATAAAAATTATTATTCATTTTATATCCTCCTAAACATAACAAAAATATTTGTATAATTATATCATATAAAATATAAAACAAAAAACAACACTTTATAAAAAGTGTTGTTTTTTATATCATAGAGCTATTTCACCATCATATAATACTCTTGGGATATCTATCCTTTCACGACTTGACGGTGCAAGATTATTTACCCCCAACATAAAAAATACAAAACTAATTATTAAAACTACCAAAAAACAGGATAATGCAATAATCAGGAATTTTTTATTACTCAAATAATCACCTCTTTTAAGCTGTTCCAACTGCAATAATCTCTGTAACAGGTTCTACAAGTATCTTTTCTTCAATAACTTGAGATGATTCTTCAAATCCATTAACTCTTATAATCTGAGAAATAACTTCCTTTTGACCATCTTTTCCTTGCTGTATAACTTTTTGTGTTCCTTTTTTCAAAGATGAATCATCTCTGTATTCCACTTTCTTTAATTCTTTTTCTATAAATGATACTGTCTCAGTTGTTCTAACTGATAAGAAAGGTACAAGCTGGTAAACACTTATCTGATGTCCTGCTATAAGAGTTTTTTCTGTAACTGTAGGATTTAAATCAAGTATTTCTTTATATTCCATATCTCTTTCTGCGGCAATTTTTGAAAGGGTATCCCCTCTTTGCACAGTATATGGTTTTATAACTTTATTCCCGGAAAGAAATTTTTCCTTAACCTGTTCCGGGGTAGATATCTCAGAAGAATCAACAAATTTTTCAACTACTTCTACAGTTTGTACAAATCCCGATTTTTCTCTGTCTATTTTAGATCCTTCAGGAATATATTCGTCTATAATTTCATTAAGAAGTGTTTCTGCCTCTGTTTTATTATTTACAACTGCAGCATCGTTCCCATCTACAACAATAACTGCCGCAGAAACATTATAAGCCACATTATTTCTTATTTCTGTAATAATATAATCAGTTGTCGCAGCCTTTGATTTTATACGCACAGGTGTAAATTTAACTTCATCAACAAATTGAATTGTTGTTCCCCTTTCTGTCTCTATCTGAGCTTTAACAGTGGACATAATGTCTTCTTCAATATTCTTTTCTTTTTTTATAATCCCAAGTTCTTTTTCCCCTATTGTTACAGCATACCCATTTTTTCTGATAAAAAGCCAGAAAGTTAATACTCTACCCCATACAACAATCACAATACTGTAACACTTACGTTTATTTTTTATTGTTTTTGGTTTCTTTTTTATTTGACTTGTATTAGTTTTTGTACCTAAATCTGTATTTGCTGATTTATATTTATAATTGCGAGCCGGCAAATTAGATGATGGAGCTTTTTTTCTGTCACCAGAAGAAGCTTTTTTATCATTATTCGATCCGTTTTGCAAAGAAGAAAACTTTATAAAACGATGCTCATTGTCGCCACTGTTGTTTTTTGGGCTCATTATACATTTCTCCTTTTCTTTTTATTTTGAATCTAAATATTTAAGCAAAACATTTGAAAGAAAATTTATATGGTTTGATGCTGTTCTTGTGCCTTCCGAAACATTATGTGACGAAATAGCCTTTATAATTTCTTCATGCTGCGATATTGCAATATTTTGAAGTCCGTTTGACTTGAAATATGCCAGTCTATATCTATATAACTGCATTCTCAAATTAGAAAATAAAAAAGAAAGTTTTTCATTTCTTGATGCTTTAAAAATTATATCATGAAAAAGCTCATCATTTAAACACATTTCTTCATAGTTTGAACCTTGACAGGACTTTATAAATCTTTTTTGTTGTTCTTTAAGTTTTTCAAGTTCTTCAAGAGTCATTCTTGTACAAGCAAGAGATACAGAAAGTGCTTCAAGAGCACTTCTTACTTCAAGCACATCTTTAATATCTTTTTTCCCCATTTCAAGTACTTGAGCACCTTTTCTTGGGATAAGTCTTACTAAATTTTCTGTTTGAAGCATTCTAAGAGCTTCTCTTACAGGAGTTCTGCTAACTCCCAATTTTTCAGCAATGTGATTTTCCAAAAGCCTTTCACCAGGAGAAATCTTTCCGGAAAGAATTGCTGATTTAATTGTGTTAAAAACAAGCTCTCTTAAGGGAAGATCACTGTCGGGTTCACTTTCCATATTAAGATTATACATCAATATCACTCCTTATTGTTCCCGACAAAATTCTCAGTAACAAAAATTTCACGTATATTATACTTTTTACTAATTTTCATAGCAGCATATTGTGCTTTTTCTTTGTCATCAAAAACGGCAAAAACAGAAGGTCCGCTTCCACACATTAATGACCCTAAAGCACCCAATTCCAAAAAAGAATTCTTTATATCAGAAATAACGTTTCTTAAAGAAAATGCAGGAGTTTCAAGAACATTAACCATATTCTCACAAATTCCTTTTAAATCTTTATTTTTAAGAAGCTCAAGAATTAATTTTGTATCAGGATGTCTTTCAACTTTCTGTAAATCAAAAAGCTCAAATATTTTTTTTGTTGAAAAACCAAACTGAGGTTTAGCAACTACGATATGACAATCCGGAAGCCTTGGTACCATAGAAAGGTTTTCTCCAATTCCTTTAGCAAGAAGCGTTCCTCTTTTTATGCAAAAAGGGATATCTGCTCCAAATTTTACACCAATATCTATCATTTGTTTTTTGGTAAGGCGTAAATTCAAAAGACGGTTAAGTCCAAAAAGAACAGCCGCAAAATCACTGCTGCCTCCGCCAAGTCCCGCCGCAACAGGAACTCTTTTGTTTATATAAATATTAATACCTTCCTCAATGTTATATGTTTCTTTTATATATTTAGCAGCCTTGTAGGCAAGGTTTCTCTCATCTAAAGGTAACCATGAAATATTGCTTTTTAAAAGTATAGCATTAGAGTCATCAAGAGAAATTGTAATTTTATCATGTAAGGCTATTGACTGCATTACCATTTCCATTTCATGATATCCATCTTCTCTTTTCCCTAATATATCTAAAGATAAGTTTATCTTAGCCGTAGCTTTAAGTGTTGTTTTATTCATAAATTTCCTCAAATTATATACTAATATTTTTTTTATTTTACTACAAAAGACATTTTCTCTCAACATTATTTTAAATATTTGTTTAAACAAAACACCTTTTATACAAAATCTTAATAAAATATTCATTTTTTACAAATCTTCACATTTTCTTAAACTTAATTCGACTTGAAAAGATATTATAAAACAGGTATAATAAAATAATAACCTTAAAAGGAATATAGTATACTTAGGGAGTGTAAATATGGAAGAAACAGTAATTGTTGTTATGATAAAAGATTTAACTACAGGTTTTTTGGACAAAGAACTTGCTTGTTATAAAATTAAAGAAAACGACAATTTTATATATAATACTTATGCAATCGAAAATGATGGTAAATATACAATTTATATGAAACTTACATGTGATAAAGATGTCCTTGATTGGGAATTTAACGCAATCTATGATTATTATGACTATGGAACATTTGAGGGTCTTTGTACGTCTATAGAAGAAGATACCGATTGTTACAACCCTACTTGGATATTCTCTTTTGATTATAGTGAAAACATTTCAGAAACAGAAGAAAAAATAAGTCAAATATTAAAAAAACATAAAGAAGAGTTACAATCCGTTTATGAAGCTATAGCCGATAAAAAGGATGATTATGAAAATGAAAACGAATAAAATTACTATAAAAATTGCAGTATTAATTTGTGTAATTATTTCTGTTAGCTTAATTTCTTCTTGTATAAGAGATAACGAAATTAAAACTGACCCTAAAACAGAAAATTCTGATGTCAAAGAAAATTCAGAAAATACAGAAAATAATAACCCTTCAAACAAAGAAACAAACAATCCTATTGAAGAAGATAACAAAAATGAAGCAAAAGAGTCAACAGATTCTAAAAATGAAAATTATAATAACAATATAATTGTACCTCCAAATATAGCCACAAAACCTCCTTCTCCTTCTATCCCTTCTGATACATCAATTTCAGAACCAGTAGATACCAAAGATGGATTAGGCGATTATTGGTTTGAACTTAATTCAGTTGTAAGCACTGCTTCAAAATATTATTTTGAAAATTTTAATACAACAAGACTTATTTCATATAATGGTCGTTTATACAATAAATCAAGCGCTACATATATTGATACAGCTTATCTTTATGAATATGAAAATTTAAACGACCGTTTCAGATGGGTAAGTGCTGATATACTTCTTATGTTTCCATCAGACTTAAAAGCATATCCATCTCTAAATGTTAATGTTTCAGGAAATGACCTTACTGTTTTTGGTGCAAGACGTCACCCTTCTGAAAACAAATATCTTATAAGCTCTCCTAACGGAAACTGTGGTATTATTTCTGCGGAAGAATACAGAGAGCTTCTCACAAAATATTTAAGCTATCATGGAGAAATTTATGAATTAAGTCCAACTTCTGATACTTATAACAGAATCATTAAATTCATAAATATGTACGAAGGAGGACAAAACCAGTATTATCCACGTAATATAATTTGTGATGAAAAATATGTATTTGCGACTGTTTCAACTACATCTAATACTGCTGATGTAAAACAATATATTTTAAGAAAAGAAGGCAGTGTTTATAAGGTAGTTATGGACGGAATTGAAAAAGAGTCTCGTGCAGTAATAGCTATAAATAAAAAAATACCTGATTACAATCTTGATCTTTATCCTAATTTCTCAGTTTACAATTACAGAAATTATATGAAGACTAACTTTAATGACGTTATAGATCTTCTTAAACAAGAACAGTATATTGGTAACTATACAGATATAAAATATATATGTGGAACAACCGAATTTTGCTATGTTGTTACTACCTCAAATGTAAAATACCTGTTATCTAAAAAAGGTGATCTTTGGATTCCTCAAAGAGTTTCAACATCTTATGAGGCTAAAACAATATTAAAAAATTCATCACAAGATCCACCATTATTTATTGTTCTTGACCAGTAAAGGTGAAAATAATGAAAGAATTAAAATTTATAAAAGACAATGAAAATATAATTTTATACACATTTTCTGATTTTTCCGTTCCAGAAACTCTCCTTTGCGGACAATGTTTCAGATTTTACGAATTATCAGAGACTAAATTTGCATTAATTGCTTTTGGAAAATTTCTTATACTTGAAGAATTTGACAATCCAATTAATTATGAGTTAAATAATACAGAAAATAAAAGTATTTTAGAAAATGCAGAAAAAATCGTTGTATTTTATAATACAACAGAAGAAGATTTTACTAATATATGGTGTAATTATTTTGATTTTTATACTGATTATGGTAAAATCAAAAATATAATACAAGAAAATGATAATATTATGAGAGATGCCGTTTCTTTTGCAAGCGGCATCCGTATTTTAAATCAAGATTTTTTTGAATGCTTGATTTCTTTTATTGTTTCTCAAAATAACCGTATTCCGATGATAAAAAAAGCAGTTGATAACATATCAAAAAAATACGGTAAATTTATTTGTACATATAACGGTGCAGATTTTTATTCTTTTCCCGATGTATCCGAACTTTCCAAAGCCACTGAAGAGGAGCTTATGGAATGCAAAGTTGGGTTTAGAGCAAAATATATACTTTCCGCTGTTTCTTTTGTCTTAGAAAATCCAGATGAATTTATTAAAATGAAAGAACTTCCTACTGAAAATTTAAGAGAAAAACTTATATCAATTAAAGGTGTTGGACCAAAAGTTTCTGACTGTGTTATGCTTTTTTCTTGCCAAAAACATGATGTATTTCCTACTGATGTTTGGGTAAAAAGAGTAATGTCTTATTTTTATTTTGATAATACTGAAGTATCCATTAAACAAATACATAAAAAAGCATACGACTCTTTTAATGAATATGCAGGTTATGCTCAACAATATCTTTTTTATTATGCTAGAAGCTTAAAAATAGGTGCAAAAAAATAAATTTTGAAAAGGAGTCTTAAATTTATGGATAAAAAAACAACCGTTCTTATGATCCTTGACGGATTTGGAATATCTGAAAACGAAAAAGGTAACTGTATTAAAGCCGCAAATACACCTAATATTGATTTTCTTATGAAAAATTATCCTTACGAACTTGGAAACGCAAGCGGGCTTTATGTTGGGTTACCAGACGGCCAGATGGGAAATTCTGAAGTTGGTCATCTTAACATTGGTGCCGGCAGAATAGTGTACCAAGAACTTACAAGAATTACAAAATCCATAGAAGACGGTGATTTTTTTGAGAATGAAGAACTTTTAAAAGCAGTTAATAATTGTATTAAAAATGACTCTTCTCTCCATATTTTCGGTCTCTTATCTGATGGCGGTGTACATAGCCATATTAACCATCTTTTTGCACTTTTAGAGCTTGCAAAAAAACAAAATCTTAAAAAAGTTTTTGTTCATTGTTTTCTTGACGGAAGAGACACTCCTCCGGAATCCGGTATTACTTATATAGAATTACTTGAAAATAAAATAAAAGAATTAAATACAGGAAAAATTGCAACAGTAATTGGAAGATATTATGCAATGGACAGAGATAAAAGATTTGAAAGAGTTGAAAAAGCCTTTGATGCTATTGCAAACGGAATTGGTAAATATGAAAAATCTGCCATATCCTGTATTAAAAACTCTTACAAAGACGGGGTAACTGATGAATTTGTAATACCAACTATTATCACAAATGATGATGGAAAACCTGTAGCTACTGTAAATTCAAATGACTCTATCATATTCTTCAACTTTAGACCTGATAGAGCCAGAGAAATAACAAGAGCTTTTACAGATACTGACTTTTCCGAATTTGACCGTAAAAAAGAAATTAATAATCTTTGTTATATTTGTTTTACACAATATGATGCTTTAATTAAGAATGTACATATAGCTTTTAAACCACAAACTTTAAATAACACTTTAGGCGAATATATTTCAAAACTTGGCCTTAAACAGTTAAGAACTGCTGAAACCGAAAAATATGCTCATGTAACTTTCTTCTTTAACGGTGGGGTTGAGGCTCCTAATGAAAATGAAGAAAGAATACTTGTACCTTCTCCTAAAGTTGCAACTTATGACCTTATGCCTGAAATGAGTGCTTATGGGGTTACAGAAAAACTTATTTCAGCAATTCTTTCAAAATCTTATGACCTCATTGTCATAAACTATGCAAATCCTGATATGGTAGGACATACAGGTGTTATTCCTGCCGCAATTAAAGCTGTAGAAGTTATAGATGAGTGTGTGGGAAAAGTATATAAAGCAATTATAGATACAAACTCTCAGATGTTTATATGCGCAGACCACGGCAACTGTGATAAACTTATTGACCTTGAAACAGGAGAACCTTTTACAGCCCATACCACAAATCCTGTACCTTTTATACTTGTAAACAGAGATGATATAAAAGGACTTAAAAAAGGTGGAAAACTTGCGGATATTGCCCCTACTCTTCTTGATATGATGAATCTTCCAAAACCACCTGAAATGACAGGAGAATCTTTACTTATTAAATAAATTAATTAAAAAATATAAACCGCCTTTTAGGCGGTTTTTTATTCATTTAAATATTTTTTGTTAATAAAACAATTTTAAATCTTTTTCTTATTCACAGAATCCCCATAAACTATCTGTACAACCATATTATTTTTTATCTAAATATAATCATTTAAAATTATTTAAACTTAAATCAAAATATTATTATAAAAAATAATGGCTATTCGAAAACCGAACAGCCATTATAAGAAAGTGAGTTAAAAATTAGTTTTTTAAATATTAAAGTTTTCCAAATAAAGGAACAAATACAACCGCAACGATTGTCATAAGTTTAATAAGAATGTTGATAGATGGTCCTGATGTATCTTTGAATGGGTCACCTACTGTGTCACCAACAACTGCTGCTTTATGAGCGTCGCTACCTTTTCCACCGTGTGAACCTTCTTCAATATATTTTTTAGCATTATCCCAAGCACCACCTGAGTTAGCCATGAAGATAGCTATAAGAACACCTGTTACTAAAGAACCTGCTAAAAGTCCGCCTAATGCTGCAGGGCCAAGTAATAAACCAACAATGATTGGAGCAACTACGGCCATAACACCAGGTACAAGCATTTCTTTAAGAGCTGCTTTTGTAGAAATAGCTACACATGTTTTGTAGTCAGGTTTTGCTTTACCTTCCATGATACCAGGAATTGATTTAAACTGACGTCTAACTTCTTCAATCATTTCAAATGCTGCTTTACCTACAGACTGCATTGTGAAAGCTGAGAATAAGAATGGAAGCATACCACCAATAAATAAACCGATAATTACGTTAGGGTCAAGAATATCGATTTTTGAAAGACCAACTGTTCCTGAGTAAGAAACGAAAAGAGCAAGAGCTGT
>CALWSX010000192.1 GCA_944384285.1 uncultured Lachnospiraceae bacterium | reverse complement strand
TGGTAAATATTGAAAAATTTTTTTGGAAAATTACGTATATTTTAATCATATATTGTGAAAAATCACTTTTAAATTGAAATTTTATAGTTTATTTTTTTCGTTGTATGACAAAAAAATACTTGTCTATTCTTTGATAAAACAATATAATTATATTAAATTACATTTTTTGTCTACATATCTAACCAAAGTAAATTACTTTTAGTTATACAGATTGTTTTAAGATTTATTGTAAATATCAAACCTTTGTCGCCTTTTGGTATTTATAATTATTGCTTAAAATAAAAGAGTTTGAAAATAATAAAGTATTGTGGTATAATACTAATTTAAATTCAAACTTTTATAAGTAAAACTTTTTAATTTTAAAATCTGTTTTATAACAAAAGTGATGAATATTTTTTAAAGAAAAGGAGATTGATAATTATGAAATTTTTTAAATCAACATTAGCTGTTGCTATGGCAGCCGTTATGATGATCGGCGTTTCCGCTTGCGGACAGAAAGAAGAACAACCTGCTGATACTACTACAGAGCAGCAAGGTGAGACAGCTGAGAATACTGAAGCAAAAAAATACATAATTGCTACAGATACAACTTTTGCTCCATTTGAATTTGAAGACAAAGATGGTAATTTTGTAGGTATTGATATTGACTTAATTAACGCTATTGCAGAAGACCAGGGATTTGAAATTGAAATTCAGTCACTTGGATTTAACGCAGCTGTACAGGCTGTTGACGCTGGACAAGCTGATGGTGTTATTGCCGGCATGTCTATCACAGATGAAAGAAAATTAAGCTATGATTTCTCAGAACCTTATTTTGATTCAGGTGTTGTTATGGGTATAGCAGCAGATAACGAAGAAATCAAATCATACGAAGACTTAAAAGGTAAAACAGTAGCTACTAAAGTAGGTACAGAAGGAAACACATTTGCTGAATCTATTGCTGAACAGTATGGATTTGAAATCGTTGTATTTGATGATTCAAACTCAATGTACCAGGCAGTTCTTTCAGGCAATGCTGTTGCTTGTTTTGAAGATTACCCTGTTCTTGGATATGCTATTACACAGGATATCGGTCTTAAAATAGTTACAGAAAAAGAACAAGGCTCATCATACGGCTTCGCAGTTAAAAAAGGCGAAAACCAGGAACTTTTACAGATGTTTAACGACGGATTTGCAAACCTTAAAGAAAACGGAAAATATCAGGAAATTTTAGACAAATATATCCAGGAGTAATTAAATTATGACCTTTACTGAAATACTTATAGAAAGCCTTCCAAGGCTTATGAGCGGTTTATGGGTAACTGTACAACTCACAGTAATATCCCTTATATTCGCCATAGTCCTTGGTATGATTACTTGCTTTTTTAAAATTTCAAAATTTAAAATTTTACGAGCTATTGCCACAGTTTACGTTGATATTATAAGAGGAACTCCTCTTATGGTACAGGCATTCTTCCTCTATTTCGGTTTAACAAAAGCTTTGGGCTTTACTATGACAAACTTTGTAGCTGGTATTATTGTACTTACACTTAATGCCGGAGCCTATCTTTCCGAAATTTTCAGAGGCGGTATTAATGCAGTAAACAAAGGGCAGATGGAGGCGGCAAGGAGTCTCGGACTTCCATACTATAAAGCTATGTTAAAAGTTATTCTTCCTCAGGCTGTCAGAATAGTTATACCTTCTGTTGTAAACCAGTTTATTATTACACTTAAGGATACATCTATCATTTCTGTTTTAGGAACACCTGAACTTATGAAAGTAAGTACCATTATAGTTTCAAGAAACTTTAAAGGCTTTGAAGTTTATGGCATTACAGCCATATTGTATTTTGTTGTAATTTTCATACTCACAAAAATTTCCCGTATAGTCGAGAGGAGACTTACTAATGGCGCCAAAAGTAGTAGTTAAAGACCTGCACAAAAGTTTCGGCGATCTTGAAGTTCTTAAGGGTATTGATTTGGAAGTGGAAGACGGCGAAGTAGTTTGTCTTATTGGTCCTTCCGGATCCGGTAAAAGCACATTTTTAAGATGTTTAAACCGCCTTGAAGAAACTACAAGCGGAACAGTTATAGTTGATGGCTTTGATATTACCGATAAAAATTCTAATATAAATAAAATTCGTGAAAATATTGGAATGGTTTTTCAGCAATTTAATCTTTTCCCTCATCTTAGTGTTGCACAAAACATTACACTTGCACCTATGGATAGAAAAAAGATGCCAAAACAAGAAGCTGAAGAACTTGCTTCAAAACTTTTAAAAAGTGTTGGACTTATCGAGAAATTCAATGAATACCCTTCAAATCTCTCCGGAGGTCAGCAACAAAGGGTGGCTATAGCACGAGCTCTTGCAATGCAGCCTGATATTATGCTTTTTGATGAACCAACGTCTGCGCTCGACCCTGAAATGGTAGGCGAAGTTTTAAACGTTATGCGTAAACTTGCCGAAGAAGGAATGACAATGGTTGTTGTAACTCACGAAATGGGCTTTGCAAGAGAAGTTGCGGACAGAGTTGTTTTCATGGACGGAGGAGTTATAGTTGAACAGGGCCCACCAAGTGAGGTCTTTGGAAATCCTCAGAATGAAAGAACACGAAACTTCTTGAATATGGTTTTATAATTTGTAAAAATTTTTACGGTACGGATTTTTCCGTACCGTTTTTTTTATTAAAAAAATTACCATATATAAAACGTGTTTTTAAAGAATTTATTTATTTAAGTTTGGAAAAAGTACTTTTATGATTAAAAAATAAATTATAAAATCAGTTTTTTTTATATTAGTTTATATGTGTCGATTTTTTCGTAGACTTGAATTTTATAGTCATTTATGGTAGTATTAACGGATAAAATAAAATACCGTTTTGGAGGATATAAGATGTGCGGTTTTTGCGGATACGCAGGAGATATACCAGAAAATAGTGAAGTTATACTCACTAATATGATGAACACAATAATACACCGTGGGCCAGACAGCAGCGGACAATATATAGATGAAGATGTGGCTATGGGTTTCAGACGTTTAAGCATTATTGACCTTGATATGGGAAGCCAGCCTATGACCAATGAAAATGATGATGTTATAATCACATTTAACGGTGAAATATATAATTTCAAAGAGTTAAGAGAAGATTTAATAGCAAAAGGTCATATTTTTAAAAACAACTCAGATACAGAAACTCTTATCCATTCTTACGAAGAATACGGCGAAGATATGCTTAATAAATTAAGAGGTATGTTTGCTTTTGTAATTTGGGATAAGAAAACAAAAACTCTTTTTGGCGCAAGAGACTTTTTTGGTATTAAGCCTTTTTATTATACAATTTGTGATGGTACTTTAATTTATGGTTCAGAAATTAAAAGTATTTTGGAACACCCTTTATATAAAAAAGAACTTAATGAAACAGCTCTTGAAAATTATTTAACTTTCCAGTATTCTGTTTTACCTGAAACATTTTTTAAAGGTATTTATAAACTTATGCCTTCCCATTGTTTCAAATTTAAAAACGGAGAAATAGAGGTTAAAAGATATTTTGAACCTACTTTTGAAGCAGATGAATCAAAAAGCCTTGATGAGTTTATAGAAAAAATAGATGAGGTTTTTCAAAATTCAGTTAAAGCTCATAAAATAAGTGATGTTGAAGTTGGTTCTTTCCTTTCAAGTGGTGTTGA
>CALWSX010000191.1 GCA_944384285.1 uncultured Lachnospiraceae bacterium | reverse complement strand
CAGCAGAAAAGACCGACATCAAGTTCTTGGAAAAGGTTATATAGGACTTGAATGTTTTAAAAATATTATAAATCACCCAAAATTAAAAAATCTTTCATTTATTCTTGAAACTCCAAACGACCTTTCGGGTTATAAAAACGAAATCAAAATTTTAAGAGAACTTTATAATAATTAAAAAAAGAGAGTTAAAACTCTCTTTTTTATCTAATAATATAATTCATTAAAATAAAAATTTAGCATCCAAGCTTCTTCTTTAAATCTTTAAAATAAATTAACTGTTGTTTTCTCAAATAAGATGATGCAAAAGGTTTCATGTAAAATTTTTTTACACTGATTTCTTCGGAAAAATCTATTGTTGTTTTTTCTCCATGTTCATAAAAAACACCTGTAAAATGCCCTTTTATGTTCTTATTTTCAATATCAAATTCCAATCTAGAATTTGGCTCAAATCGTGTTATTGTAAATTCTGTTTTAATACCTTCTTTTGAATATTCTTCAAATTTAGTTTCACTTATAATTAAAACTTTACTTAAATCACTTCTCCATGAATAATCACTGAATTTTGTTACAGTGTTCCATACTATGTCTATATTACAAGGTATAGTCGCTTTTATATAAGAATATGCCATATTATACCCCCTATTTAAAAATTAGTTTAAATTTCCTTCGTCTGTTAAAGGAATTTTTTCATCAAGTTTATTAAATAAAGTTTTATAACCAAACATACTTATATATTCATCATTTTCTAATTCATAGACTTCTTTATAAGCTTTTGAATAACTTAATAAATTATTAGTCTGTAAAACTTCATCTTCTTCATTTTCTTTTGTGTACAAATAAATTACTTTTATTGCAGTATAAGCATTTAAAAAAGCTTTTTTTATAACAATCGCAACAAAAAATGATAAAATAACAGATGTAATTATTTCTAAAAACAATATTCGTGATGTTATCATAAGAAAAATAAAACATATACAAAAAATAATTACAGATATGAAAATATTTTTATGTGACATTTTATTTACAGATTTTATAAAATCAGTTTTTTCAAAAACAGTATTTACACCTTTCATAAAATCTTTATAAACAAAATCACTTCTGTTTTTAAGTCCATATATTATGCAGCAATCTTTTAGAAATTCAATAGAGAAAATACTTTTTAGAGGTAAATCTTTTTCTTTTGATTTTTTTAAAAGGATATCAAAAATAACAAGTCTTAAATATTTACTTATTAATTTTAAGTCTACTGTTTTAAAATTTTCTTTTATATCTATAATTTCGTCTTTATTTATAGTATCAGATTTAATATTTAAATAAACTGAATAACAATACTTAAAATTAATATTTGCTAAAATCCTATCAACCAAAAGTATTTTTATAGCAATAATAAAAAGTAACCACAAAATAAACATTAATATTATGCCGGGCGCCCACATAAGCCAACCTATCCCTAAAAACATAGAATAAGTAACTGCAAATATTGCAAACGTGCATAATAATACAATAAAATTAATTATATGGAATTTTATCATTTTCATATATATTTTTCCTAATTCCATATAATAATACTCCTCTCTTAACTGTTTTTAATATAATCTATTTCTGTTTTTATAACTTGTATACATCTGTTTTTAAATTCTATTTCTTGTAATATTTCTTCTAAATCTTCATTTTCGATTATTTTATTTTTTAAAAGATTATAATAATATTCTCCTATTTGAAGTTTTAATTTTTCTATATCTTTTTTATGATTATTTATTTTTGAATTTAATTTAGCAACTTCTAAAGTATCACGTGTTTTATTTCCAAGTCCTTTTGCTGTATCAATTACATCTTCTGTCGTAGAACCAATTTTTTTAAACATATTATTAAATTTATCATTTATTGACATATTATTACCTTTCTTTGCAAATAATGTAAAATATACGTTTAGTTTATATTAAATATGAGATTTTGTAAATCTATTTTAAAAATATAATATTTTTTTAAGATTTTTTCTCTTTTTTTCTTTAGGTAAAGGAAGTTCCTTATAAGTAATTTCTGCTAAATTGCTTAAAAACTCTCTATCCTCAAGTTCCTCTATTAAAAAATATGGTTTTGCCCCTTCATAAGGAGGTTTTAAAATAAATTCTTTTAAATAATTTTCACCTGCTTCTGTAGTTTTAACAAAAAGTTGATTATCGCAAACCAAGGCAAAAACTTTCGTGTCATAATACAAAGCATATTCTCCAAACATTTTTTTATAAGTAATTTTGTCAAAATTATTAAATTGCCCAACTATATATTCCACAAATTCTAAAGTTGATGCCAAAAAAATCCCCTCCAAAAATATTTATATAAAAAAGGTGCGTAAATACGCACCTTAAAATAAATTAAAATCCATAAACAACTGTTACACGTGCTTCAATTTCTATATCATCATAAGATATTTTTGTGTTTCTTTGTGAAGCAGAAGTTGATGCCTCAGCTACTGTATCCATTGCCATTTTATTATTTGCAAACACTTCATAAGAATTTCCGTTTGGAGATTCAGTAACATTTACAACTGATGTTAAAGTTACACCTAAAGCTTTTGCTATAGAATTTGCGCTTTTTGATGCATTTACTACTGCAGAATTAAGAGCATCACCATAAAACTTATTTGGGTCTTCTACATAAAAACTTATTCCTGAAGAACTTGTTGCACCTGCTTTTACGGCTGTATCAATAATTTCTCCTACTTTATCAATTTGTTTTGTTGTAACTGTAAATCTGTTTGTAGCTGTATATCCTATAAGTTTATCAAGTTTTGAGCTTTCGTCATAATTATATACAGGATATACATAATATCCTGATGTTTTTATATCTTTTTCAAGTATTCCTTTTGATTTTAATGCATTATAAACATCTTCTGTAATTTTTGCATTTTTAGTCTGAGCCTCATCACTTTTCTTTTCTGTTGTTTCAACTGTAAAATTAATATCAGCTTTATCTGGTGCAACTTTTACAATTCCTGTTCCAGAGACTGTAATTGTTCGAGATGCAGTTTCTGCTGCAAGTGCTGAAACAGAAAATGCAGAAAATGTCAAAGCTCCTGCCACAAAAATTCCTAAAACCCTTTTTAAACTTTTTTTCATAATAAAAACCCCTTCCTTTTTTTACTTTTTTATTTATTTTCATCGTTTTGTATTTCATCTGTAATTATTAATTTTCCGTCTATTCTTTCAAGTTCTAAAAGCTCTGTATAATCATATTCACCAAAATAAATTACATCCATTTCTATGTAGTATTTGCCATCTTTTTCTTCAGCAAATCTTATATTTTCTGTGTCATATTCCACGGCACCATAACCTCTTGCCCCTCTTCTTAAATATAAATTACCTTCATATTCAAGAAAGTCGTTATGAAAATATTCATTAATTACATCATCTGATAAATAATTTCTTAAATATTCACGTACTTCATCATTTGTTTTAAAGTTTGAAACAGGATAATATGAACAATAAGTTGGATCTACAAAATATTCCGGATAATTTTTTTCTTCTTCCAAAGAAATTAATTTTGCAACTTCTCCTTCACCATTTGCATATGAAGCCTCATCTTTATAAAGTGCCAAATTATCTTCTTCAAAATTGTATTCTGCTCCAAAAAGTTCAAGGACGCATTCATTTAATACAACAACATTTTGTCTAGCCTCTTCCAAAAAAGCTTCTTCTGAAAATTCTTCTGTATTTTCAGAAGTTTTGTTTTCTTGTTCTGTTGTATCAGTTTTTCCACATGCACAAACAGAAAAAATCAAAACAAAAGCAGAAATTAAAGCTAAGAACTTCTTCATAAAATCCCTCCTTTTTTAAACCCTATAATTAATTATTATACCAACTATTATTATAGACGGAAAATATTTGAAAATGTTCCGTATTTTTATTTATTAATAAAAATTTAATATATTTGTATAAAAAAAGACTATCCTTTTTGGATAGTCTTTTGCAGCAAAACACTTTTAATTAAATTATTTTAATTTAATAATTATTTTCTGCCTGCCATTTCTCTTTCCTGAGCTTCAATCATTTTTTTAACCATGTATCCGCCTACATAACCATTCTGAGCAGATGTTAAGTCACCGTTGTAACCCTGTTTTAAAGGTACACCGATTTCGTTTGCTACTTCATACTTAAATTTTTCGAGAGCTTCTCTCGCTTCTTTAACATTAATTTTGTTTGATGAATTATTATTCATTATATATTCCTCCTAAATGTTTTTTTGCATTTTTTTGTTGCATTAATAGTATTGCACTTAAAAGAAAATATATGTTAGAACTTAATTCCAATTTGTTTAAAATTTTTATATTTTTATAGCTTTATTTAAAATTACTTATTATAATAACCTAAATAATAATTTAAAATATCATTACTCTTTTCTTTTAGTTCTTTTTCTTCTACAAAAACTTTTCCACAATATATACACTTTCCATCTTTTACAAGTGCTCCACATACATCACATCTTTTATCTTTTAAAGAACTATTACAAATATCTGATTTTAAATCTTTATTTTTCTTACCATTCTTTAAATAATAATCTAATAAATAATTTTTTTCATCATCTTCTCCAAAAAAATTTTTTTCTTTAAATATTTTTCCACAGTATGTACATTTTCCGTATTTTACAGTCGCACCGCAAACATCACAGATGTACTCTTTTAAAAGTAATATTTGAGTATCTGATTTTAAATTTTTACTTTTTTTATTACTTTTTAAATAATAATCAGATATATAATTTTTTTCTTCTTCAAAAAATTTTCCGCAATATATACATCTTCCGTTTTCTATAAAACCACCACAAATATTACACTTCACAACAATAATCTCCTTTAATAAAAATTTAGGTTAAAGAATCTTATAATAAAAAGCATAACTCACAAACATTACCTACCCCAAAAGCTTTTTAATAATAATAAGAATTCTTTAACCCAAACTGTCAAAAAAATTTTTTAAATTTATTCTGATTTTACTTCCTCAATTACTTCTACTACAGGTTTTTTCTTCATTTTTGCAAACGCAATAAAACAAAGTATCATTTGAATTATTACAAACATTGCATACATAAAAAATAATACAATAGATACAGCATATAAAATGCCTGCTGTTAACGCTGCCCATCTTGCTTTTATTCCAAAACCAACCCAGTTAAATATCACTGCAATTCCTACACAAACAATATGCGGTGCAACAATAGCTGATGCAAGCCCAGCACTAATAGCTTCTGTACCTTGTGTTGATGTTGTAATTCCCCAAAAATATGAAATAATATAAATAAAATATATTAAACCAAGAATTCCTGCAATTAATAATAATTTACTTCTTTTCATCTCTATTCCCCTTTTTATTTCATTTAAATTATGGATTTAATGTTACTGTTTGTTTAAAATATTCAGGTTTTGACCAATCGTTTGAGTCATAAACTTTTAATAAAAATTCAATTTCTTGTACTTCAGTTATACCATTTTCCTCTAAAACCGTGTCTGACCAAGATATTGATGAAAATGCGCTTTTACCTGCTTTTACACTTTTTGCATAAAACGGATCTGCCATATATCCATTTACAGACGCTTCGTCCACACTTAACATTATTTCTGTGTCTGTCTTGTTTATTAAATAAAGATTTGCTGTGTAACCCCATATATTATCTTTATCATAACCTGTTACAATAACGGTAACATATTCATTATCAACTATTACTTTATCTGTTTCCTGAGATTCTCTCACAAACTTAGTTGCTTTTTCTTCACCATATGGATAAATATGGAATGTTTCAACCAATTTGTCTTCTGCAAATATATTACTGCTATCGTATATTCTCATAGTAATCTCTATATCTGTAAATTCTGTTATGCCATTCTTTTCTATAATACTTGTTCCAAGACTTATGCCATCATTTGCCTTTTTCCCTGGAGCAACTTCTTTTGCAAATAATGTTTCACACTCTACACCATTTACAGCTGCACTTTCAACTGAAAACATATAAGTTGTATTTTGAGATTTATTTTCTAATTCAGTTTTAATTGTATATCCCCAAGTGTCATCAGGATCAATCTCAGTAATTTTCACAGTACATTCTGGCGTATCAACTGCAGTAAAACCTTGAAATGTTATTTCATTTTCTTTTGTTTCAGATACATTTGCATTATTGTTTCCATTTTCTTTTTCCTCTCCTCCGGCACATGCCACAAGAGATACCATCATAAGCGATGAAACTAACAAGGCAAAAATTTTTTTCATTTTAAGTACCCCCATTTAAAATATCAATTTAAAAATTATAAAAGCAATAACAATCCCTATCCAAAAACGTCCTTCAAAAATAACAGGTCTTTGAAGTTTTCCCCCACATTTAGGGCATTTTGACATATATGTAGGAACAAGTGCATTACAAGATTTACACAAATAATAATCATTTTCTCCGACTTCAGGATCGCCCCCTAAAATTTCAACTTTCTTTTTTCTTTCTATTGTTCCATTAATTTCTAAATTTTTTGAAACTTCATTATAAAATTTACCACAATAAATACATTTTCCATCTTCTACAGGTGCCCCACAAGTTTCACACCTCATGACAAAACCTCCTGTTTATAAATTAAGAATTTGTTTTTTTAATACATTAAATTCTTCTTGTGATATAACCTCTTCTTCTAAAAGTTTTTTATATTCCCTAAGTTTTTGAATATCGTTTTCTTTTGGTAACTTAACTTCACTATTTACGGTTTCAGCAATTTTATTTCCAAAAGCAAACCCCGCTCCAAGTCCTGCTAAACCGCCTTCCTGTTTTGATGCATCTCTCATAGCTCTTGCTGTCTGATACTGCATAAAAGAGTTCATATTTTTTGATGCAAGACCAATACCTGATTGCTCATCAACAAGTTTTTCAACTTCTTCCGGAACACTTATATTTTCAATAACAACTTCTTCTATTTTTATCCCTAAAACTTTAGCTTTTTCATTTATTTTTTCTTTTACTATGTATGACATAGAAGTATAATCAGCCGCCAAATCTATTAAAGGTATATCAGTTGTTGCAATTACGGAACTTATTGACTCACTTACAAATGAATTTAAAAACATTAGAATATCATAAGTCATGTCAATTTTTCTTGCCCCAAAAACTTCTCTCATAAATACATCTGGCTTATCTACCCTAAATGAATATGTACCAAAAGATGTTACACGAACAATACCAAAATCTTTATCCCTCATTAAAATTGGGTTTTTTGTACCCCATTTGTTACCAATGAACTGTGTTGTATTTATAAAATACAAATCTGATTTTATAGGAGAATTAAAAAGATTAGGTAAAGCTCCAAGACTTGATAAAAACGGAAGGTTCCCTGTATCTAAGGTGTATGATCCAGGTGAAAATATATCAGCTAGTCTGCCTTTGTGTATAAAAACTGCCACTTGTCCTTCTCTGACAATCAAAGACGCATTTTGTTTAATTTCATCATTATGTCGATTATATTTATATACAAGTAAATTGTTATCTGTATCAACAAATTCTATTACATCTATAAATTGGCTGAAAAAAAAATCTCCAAACCCCATTTTTTACCCCCGTAAAATTTTTTATATCATGTAGATAACTTTTATTTATATTAACATATAAACAAAAAAAATATTCCCACCGTGATAGTGGGAATTTAGTTATTCAATACCTTTACAAGCATACATTGGTTCCATATTATATTTTTTTAACATTTCATCTATTTCTGAAATATCATATTTTTCTGTATTTATCGCAACAATTATTACCGCATCTCTACGTAAACGTGGGTATAAAGGAGACATTCCATAAATTTTAAGTGCTTTTTGGGTTTCGTTAAGCGAAAATTTAGCTGCTATACAAATCCTTAATATAATATCTCTTTGTCTTGTTCTTTTTTCTTCTGAAATAAGTTTATATCCATATCTTTCAGAAATATCCGCATATAAAAATACATCTTGCTGTTTTATTCCTTTTTCCTTAAACATTCGTCGCATATATTCTGCAAAGGGCTTATCATTTGATATAATACTATCTTTATTTTCATTAAAAAATTCATTTATTTTATCAGATGACGTATTGCACAATACATCTGTTAAAGTTCCTGTTGTTTTTTCTTTCATATTTTAAATCTCCAACTTTTTATTTTATAAAAAATT
>CALWSX010000190.1 GCA_944384285.1 uncultured Lachnospiraceae bacterium | reverse complement strand
AAGGTTGTATTCATCTATTTCGGGGTAAGCAACCTTATCGTCAGAGGCAATATATGTTGAAATAAGTTTATACAGTTCTTTTTCTTCCTGTATAAGTGGATAATCGACAGTAATCGGCAGTCTGCGTGAAAAATTTACATACTCAGTTGCCTGAGTTTTAAGTGTTCTGAAACAAAATTGCGAAACCCAGCCTGTTAATTCAGGGTAATTTTCGGGCTTTCTGAAATATCGTTTGTAAAACCAATCAACATCCGGCAAAATACTTTCATCTATAAAATGAATTAGCCCGTAAATGTCCCGAATGTCTTTTGTAATGGGTGTCGGAGTTAAAAGTAACTTGTATGCCTCACGTACTGCATTTTTTAATATGACCGTCGTGTCTTTTGTGTAATTTGCAAGTACATCAGCCTCATCAAAAATCGCCAGGTCCCAATCACGTTCTTTTATTTTATCGGCATGTCTGATAGCACAATCGTATGTTGTCAAAACAATACCGTCTTCATCAGGAATATTTTTTGTATTATTCCAAAAAACATACGGGAGTGTAAAATCCCTGTCAAGTTTCCGTTTCCACTGTGTTACAAGATTTGACGGAAGAACAACCAAAATGTTTTCCTTTCCCTCATACCATTTTTGTCCTGCAACAAACAATGCCTCATAAGTTTTACCAAGAGAACCCTCGTCACAGAGAATACAGCCTTTTAAAAAGTCAGACCGTAATGCAAATCTTGCCGCCGCTATCTGATATGGCAAAATCTTTGCAGTCGATGAGGCATAAACAGGCAACAAATTTTTGTCTTTTGACAATTCTTCAAGACGCTTTGCCTCTATTAATGCAGAATATTGATTCTGAAACTTTGTATTGATTGTTCTCATAAATAATCTGCACTAATTTTAGCATAAAATATTATAAAAAATTCTCCGTACACATAAATTTCATTCTTTAGTAATTAAAAACAGTTTGGCTATTTTTGATTGTTGTATTTGAATTATTTTGTTTAAATAGATTTTTTTTGTACCATGGATTAATAGAAAGTAACTTATTTTAACGTATTGTATATATAATTTATTGGAGATATTAATGAAGAACTTTAAGTCAAATGAAATAAAAATAAAGTTTTGCAAGCAAGAGATTCCCATTCTCAATGATGCTAAGTTTGAAGTAAAGCTTGATGAATTAAATAAACGTATTTCTTTTATAATCCCCAATAATGCAACAAGATATATGAATTTATTAAGACGGCAGTGCAAAAATATGTCTTTAGACATAGAAGAATTAGAAACTTGTACGAAGCACGATATTCAGGCGGAATTTTCTGAAGAAAAAAATGTCGGTTCATATACTGAAATTACTTATAAAATTATTGAATATACAAATTATAATAAAGTAAGAATGGCACTGCAAAAAACATTCAAGGCAACTTTGAATCAATATTTATCAGACAGTGATTTATTGAAAATTTGTAGTTTCAAAGATAAAGATCCGCTTAAGATAATGTTATCCGCAGTAACAAATAATCATTTCGGACATTCCTTTAACTCCAATGATAACGATAAAAATAAAAAAGCCACAAGGCTAAATCTCATAATAGAACAAGTTTTGAAATTAGGGAATGAGACACATAAACAATGGTTAAGAAAAAAGTTTGATATGTATCTTAAAGAAAAAACTTTATCTGGAAGAAATGCGATTCTCGGTGAAATTTTTACTATGGGATATATATTTTTTATTCATCCTGAAGACTTTACTCCTATAAAAGAAAAGAAAACTGCAACACCTGATTTTGAAAGTATAATAAATGGACATAAAGTTTACATTGAAGTTAATACTCCTTCAATGAATGAACAAGAACAGAAAAAACTAGAAAAATTTAAAAAAGAAGTTGCAGAAAAAATAAAAAGTGCACCAAAGGGAAGTATACAATCATCAATTATTACGGTGTCTCCCGTTGGATATAATCCAAAATTTAAAACAGTAGGGGAAATGTGTATTAGTAAGTTTTCTAATATAAAATCATCAAGCGGACAATTAAGTGTAGGAAATTATAATATATTAGCAATTAATCTATTTAATCCGGATTATTTTTCTATTTCAGGCAAAGCTGCAAAGCCATTATTTTTATCTTTCAGAGGTGAATATTTTTATTCTGGATATTTATGGCAGGCTTTTTATGCTCAGGAAAGAGATCTCGTCTTGGAAGATTATTCCGGTGCCGGTAATATACCAACATTAAAGTTTAATGGAATGTTTGAAAGAGAAGAAAATAAGCACATATCAGCGGTCATTATAATGATTCCATATAAAACAATAATATATGAAAATCACAAGGCAGATAAAATGCTTCCATATGAAACTTTATTATCATTAACTAAAATGCCATATTTTGATTTGAATTTATCTCAAACAAGGATTCCTATTAAATTTTACACTTTAGATACTTTTAAAAATGAAATAGAGTATCATAGGAGAAAAATTAATTCAGTATCTAGAGCTGAGTTTTATTAAAAATTTCTAATTTTATTATGAACTTTGGAATAAAAATTTGCTCATAAATTTAAAATTTTAAATTTATGTTGCCCAAAATAATCAAACCATCTGTAACAAGAACTCAAACCATGTGACTCTTTACAGCTGCTTTACATCTGATTTTTGAGGTGTATCGGTTTTTGTATTTTTAAGTGTGTCTAAAGACTGCGATACAGGGGCAGGTACGGTATTTTTGGAAGAATCGGGAAGCTTATTCTCCGGCAGGAGTTT
>CALWSX010000189.1 GCA_944384285.1 uncultured Lachnospiraceae bacterium | reverse complement strand
TCCCATACGTTAGAGCTGTTCCTTTTAAACTGCATATATCAAAAGACGGAACCGTTTTTATAAAAATTGTGGTTTACTATGATAATGAAATGGTTATTGCCGCAGAATCCTCAAATACCATACAAATTTCATTCTCCACAAATTATGAAAACGAAATTCATACAGCAACTTTAAAAGGAACGGTTTTTAAAAAATATGTATATGACTATTGTGTCGAAGGATTTATCGCAGATATAAAAGAAATCTCTATTAACGGAAAGGCTTTTGACAACAATATTGACGGATATTTTTATGATGACTTTTTTGATGCTTACCGTATGTATGAAGAAGATTATGATTTTTAATTATTACCTTATATTTACCAAAAATATACCTTTTGAACAAAATACCTCAATAAAAAAAGCTGTGTTTTTAAACACAGCTTTTTTGTATATTTAAATACTAACAGCTCTCTGGCTTGCAAAAAGGTCAGATAAAGCTTTATCCGCACTCCAATAAAATGCAGCCTCTCCGACAACCTCCGTAACTCCCGCCCTGTCAAGATATCTACGAACTTCAGGACAAACCCCACAGAAAACAACTGTCTTTCCATTTTCATGACATGAACGGCAAAGAAGAAGAACTTCCTGTGCACCGGAAACGTCTATATTTGGAACACCCCTCATTGAGAGTATTAAATGTTCGCATTCCGGCATATTTTCAAAAGAATTATGAAGACTGTCTACAGCGCCAAAAAATACAGAACCTGTTATGTAAGCAACAACGGCTCTCTGAATACCCTCTCCGTATGACTGAGATGGTAATCTTTCAACATCAACAGATGAAAATTCAACATTAAGATGACCTGAAGATGCAACATATAATATTGCAGAATATATAACACCAATTAAAATAGCTGTTGTAAGGTCAAACACAACAGTTGCAACCATTGTAATTAGGAACTGGCTTATTGCTGATTTAAATTTATGTGAAAAAATATATTTTATACCGCTCCATTCATTCATTCTCCATGCTGTAACCATTAAAACTCCTGCAAGTGCTGATATAGGAAGTTTTGCCATTACACCACCAAGAACAAACATTGAAAGAAGAAGAAATACTGAATGGAAAACGCTTGTAAGTCGAGTTTGTTCACCTGATTTTATAGCAACACTTGTTCTTGCTATCGCCGCAGTTGCCGGAACTCCACCGAAAAATGGAATTAATATATTACCGATACCTTGAGCCACAAGCTCTCTGTCAGCATCGAATTTCTCACTTGTCATACGAGCTGCACTTGCTCCGCAAAGTAAACTTTCTATCATTCCAAGAGCCGCAATAGTTATAATAGGAGATAAAAGATCTGAAAGCATTTTAAAATTAAAAGCTGAAAGTTGTAAGCGGTCTTCCATAAATAAAGTTTTTGGAATATCTCCAACAAGTGCAATTTCATCAAAACCTAAAACAGTCGCTAAAATTGTTGCCGTAATAATACTTATAAGTGAACCTGGAACTTTAGATGCCCACTTCTTTGGCCACAATATCATAATAAGAACAACAAATACACCTATTGCAACGGATTGCATATTTGGGTTAAAACCAAGTGTTCCATATGACATCAATTTTGATATGGCACTTGTACCCTCACTTACTGTACCAAAAAAATTATCTACCTGACCAAGAGCAATTATAATAGCAATACCTGATGTAAATCCCATAATTACAGGCATAGGTATAAAACTTATTAAACGTCCCATTTTCAAAAGACCACATATAAGAAGTATAATGCCTGCTCCAAGACAAGCTATAAATACACCTTGAAGTCCGTATTTTGCTACAATACCAATAAGTACAGCTGACATTGCACCGGTTGGACCAGAAATCTGATATGACGCACCGGAAACCAATCCAATAACAATACCTGCAAGTATCGCTGTTACAAGACCTGCCGCTGCAGATACACCACTGCTTACACCAAAAGCAAGAGCTAAAGGAAGGGCTACGGCGCATACAGTCAAACCGGCCATTAAGTCATTCATAAGCTTTTTCGCATTATATCCCGAAAACTCCCTTTTTAAATCAGATATAAACTTTGAAAACATTTAAAAAACCCCCTATTTGTACAACTAATTTCAAAGCCCTTAAAACACAAGACATTGCTTAATATACTCCCTTTTCCTACCTCTTTCAAGTATTTTTTTACAAAAAATAACTGTTTTTTTAAACAGATTTTATAATTAAAAATTTTAATTTTTATGCAAAACTTATAAAAACTATTATTAATTTTTATAAAATAAATTCTTATCTAATTTTTAGGTATTTTTTATCTTTAAAATATATTTAAAAACAAAAAAATGAGCTTAAAAGCTCATTTTTAAATTATAATTTCTTAGACTTGCTTATTTTAATAAAATTAAATGTTTTATATGGTAAAGATGTTATTATCATAATTCCTAAAGCAATAGCTCCTGCCATTTTGAAGGTTTCTACTCCTTTATAAAACCCTGTTAAAGAATCTCCATCTAAAACAGCACAAAGTGTGTAATAAATACCTGCACCAGGTACAAGAGGCAAAATACCCGGAATTAAAAATACAGTTGAAGGCGCCTGTCTCAAATGGGATAAAAATCTTGAAATTAAACTTACAACAACTGTGGCTAAAAACATGGAATAAAAAGTAGATACATTAAGCTTTAAAAGTATGCAATATGAAAGCCAACCAAAAGCTCCCGTAAGCCCAGACCATGTAAGTTCTTTTTTAGATGCATTAAGTGTTGCTGCAAAAAATACACAACCAAAAAATGCTGCAACAAACTGTATAATAAAATATTTAATCATAAAACACCTCAAAATATATAAGTATAAAAACCTATGGCCAAACCAATCCCAACAGCAGTAGCAACAGCAACAGCTAAAGCTTCAACTATTCTTGCAACACCTGAAAGATAATCTCCTGATAAAATATCCCTTACTGCATTTGTAAGAGCAACTCCCGGCACAAGAGGCATTAAACATGCTATTATTATTTTATCCTCATGTATACCTATGCCAAAAGATAAAAAAAACTTAGCAAAAAAACCTATAAACATACTTGAAAATAAAATCACCAAAAAAGATGATATTTTTCTTTTAGACATAAAGCTATTTGCAAAGCCGGCTATAAAACCTACAAAAGTAGCACAAAGAGCATCATTTATATTTCCATCAAACAAAAATGTAAAAAAAGTACACGTTAACATAAATGAAACCGTCTTAAACCAAAACGAATATGGTTTACGCTCCTTTATCTCCTGCATTTCAATTATAGCATCATCAAGAGATATTTTCCCAGCTACAAAACGCCTTGAAAGAGAATTTACCCTTTCTATTTTTTCAAGATTTGTACTACGGGATAAAATTCTTCTTATAGAAGTTCTTGAAGATGAGGCTTGTGGTGTTATTGTAGCAAAAATACCCGTTGGAATAGCAAAAGCATCTGAAGAAGAGTTTTCCATAACAGAAAGTATTCGAACAACTGTGTCTTCCGCTCTATATGTTTCAGCTCCACAAGATATTAAAGTTTCTCCGGCATCAAGTGCTAATTTTAAAACTAAATTTTTATCCATTCATATAACCTTTTCTTTTATATTCTTTTATTAATTTATACAGAATAATAATACCATATTTTAATAATTTGTAAACAAAAAACCCTTGAAAATAAATTCAAGGGTTTTAATGTGAGTGACAAGATTCGAACTCGCGACCTTCTGATCCGTAGTCAGACGCTCTATCCAGCTGAGCTACACTCACAAATTTTTACTTTTCTCAAAGACATCAATAATAGTACCAAAAACACACTATTTTGTCAATACATTTTTTTGTTTATTTTAAAATGCACAATAAGTTTGTTAATATTTTAACATTTTTGGCTATCTTTATCGCTTAAATTCATTGCATTTATTTGGTTTTAACATTATAATAAATATTGACAGAAAGCTTGTTCAATAATATTATTTTGTATAAAAATTTATAGTTAGGGTGACAAAATGGATATTTATACTTCTTTCGCATCTGTATATGATATATTTATGGGCGATACAGATTATGAAATGTGGGTTTCATATATAGAAAAACTTTTAAAAAAATATAACGCAAAACCTGATCTTGTTTTGGATTTAGGTTGTGGAACAGGGAACGTAACCTCTCTTCTTGCAAAAAAAGGTTATGATATGATAGGTATTGATATATCTCCTGATATGCTAAATATTGCAAACGAAAAAGCAAATGAAGAAAACCTTGACATATTATACCTTCTACAGGATATGCGCTCTTTTGAACTTTATGGGACTGTTTCCCTTGTTATAAGTCTTTTTGACTGTATTAACTATATAACAGAAAAAGAAGACCTTTTGACTGTATTTAAACTTGTAAACAACTATCTTGATCCCGGCGGACTTTTTATATTTGATTTAAATACCGAATATAAATTTAAAAATATACTTGCATATAACACATTTGCAGAAACTACTGATGATGCTGCTTATATTTGGGAAAATTATTATGATGAGGATAGTAAAATAAATGAATATTATATGAACTTTTTCGTTAAAAATGAAAATGAACACTCTTATACAAGAACAGAAGAATGTCATTTAGAAAAAGCATATTCTATAGACGATATTAAAAGTCTTTTAGAAGAAAGTGGACTTATGCTTTTAGATGTTTTTGACGCTTTCACATTCTCACCTCCTAAAAAGGACAGTGAGAGATTATATTTTGTTGTAAAAGAAATTAAGAAATAGGAGGGATTTTTATGGCAGATAAAATTATAAAAGCTACTGCAGCAAATGGTGCAGTTCGAGCTTTTGTTATTAATTCAAAAGATACAGTAGAAAATATGAGAAAAATTCATAACACCTCACCTGTTGTTTCTGCAGCTTTAGGCAGACTCTTAACCGCTGCAGCCATAATGGGTTCTATGCTTAAAGGACCAAGAGATATTTTAACTTTAACTATTAAAGGTGATGGTCCTATTGGAGGACT
>CALWSX010000188.1 GCA_944384285.1 uncultured Lachnospiraceae bacterium | reverse complement strand
TTTGGCTTTATTGCGCAGTTTTTCCAAATACTCTTCGTTTATTGTGTTTTCCATCTAGTTGCCTCTCTTTCAATCAAAGTTTACTTTGTACTCTTTTTTATTTTCATCAACCTCATAGAAATCTGCTTTATACATACCATGGATGCGAGCAACTACAGAGTATGGAAACATAACTATTTTTTGGTTATATAGTGATACATTGGAATTATAAAGTCTTCTTGCTGCTTGGAGATGTTCTTCAGCATCATAAATTGATTTTTGAAAATGGTCCATAGAAACATAAGAATATAAAACAGGATATTGTTCAGATAAAGCATTTATAGCTGTTCCTACACCGCCAAGCCCCTGCTGTATAGAAGAAAGCAATCCTATTTTTTGATTTACATTCATTTTTTGTTCAATAACACTTTTTTCATATGCTTTACGCTTTGCAAGATTTTTATCTCTATATTTTTGGGAAGTATGCTGTCTTTCAATTTGTTTTTTTATATGTTCCATTTGTTCTTGCTGAGCCTTTATAGTTTCGTCAATTGTCTTTAATGCTTCTTCTGAAAGAGCCTTTTTTTCTTTAAGAGTTTCTTCTTCTAATTCTTTCCCTTCACGGACAGAAGTAAGAGCCAAATATGTATCATATTCATGTTTCAAAAATTTTTTTACAGCCTCAATTTCTTCAGAAAGCATATCATATCTTTTTTCCGAAGCTACATCTATTCCTGAACTACCTTCTTCAATTTTAACAGATAAACGACGAAGTTTATTATAAATGGAAATATATAAAATAATAATTATTAATACAATTAAAATAATAATTATAGCAGTATTATTAATAGGCATTTAAAACCCTCCCTTAAATTTATAATTGTTTTTATAAAAACTTATTTGAAATTTACTTTATATTATACAATTATAAATCTTCATTTGCTATAATAAATAAAAATTTTAAAGATTTAAAATAATTATTTAGATATAATATTGTGTATTAGGTTAGAAAGGTATTTTAATCACCTCCTATTTATAAATATAAATGGTAAATTTCTCCTTATTATTAAAATTAAACGTAATTATCTTCATTAAAATGCTCCTACAAGCCTTAAACTTTTAAGGCTTATAGGAGTTAATTATATTTATTATTCCCACTCAATAGTTGCAGTAGGTTTTGGTGACATATCAAGGCAAACACGATTTACAGCAGGAACTTCTGCAAGAATACGTCTTGTAATCTTCTGAAGCACTTCCCATGGAAGTTCAGGAACTTCTGCTGTCATAGCATCAACTGTATTTACGGCACGGATAATTACAGGCCAGTCAAAACAACGTGCATTATCACGAACACCAACTGATTTAAAATCAGGAATAATTGTAAAATACTGCCATACTTTATCAGCAAGGCCGTTTTTATCAAATTCTTCACGTAAAATAGCATCTGATTCACGTAAAGCCTCTAAACGGTCGCGTGTAATAGCACCTAAACAACGTACTCCAAGTCCTGGGCCTGGGAATGGCTGACGGAATACCATGCTGTGAGGAAGTCCTAAAGCTGTACCACATGCACGAACTTCATCTTTGAAAAGCATTTTTAAAGGTTCAACCAAGTCAAACTGGAGGTCTTCAGGTAAACCACCTACGTTATGGTGACTTTTTACTACTTTAGCTGTTTTTGTACCACTTTCAACGATGTCAGGGTAAATTGTACCTTGTGCAAGAAATTCGATACCATCTAATTTTCTTGCTTCTTCTTCAAATACACGGATAAATTCAGCACCAATTATTTTACGTTTTTCTTCAGGGTCTGCAATATTTTCCAATTTTGTAAGGAAGCGTTCAGAAGCATCAACATAAACTAAATTTGCATTTAATTCATCTTTAAATACAGAAACAACCTGTTCTGCTTCTCCTTTTCTAAGAAGGCCATGGTTTACATGTACACATGTAAGCTGATTTCCAATTGCTTTTAAAAGAAGAGCAGCTACAACAGAAGAATCAACACCGCCTGAAAGAGCTAAAAGAACTTTTTTGTCACCAACTTGACGGCGAATTAATTCAATCTGGTCAGCAATAAAGTTTTCAACATTCCAGTTAGGCTGTGCTTTACATGTATCAAAAACAAAGCTGCGTAAAGCTTCTGCAATATCTTTATCTTCTTCTGGCATATCATTTTTAACGCCATTTTCTAAATAATCAAATGTGTAAATTGGTAAGCCTGTAGCTTTTACTTCATCACTTAAACCAATTTTAACTCCATCAACTACATCATTAGGGCCGCCGTTAGCAACTATACCACGAACATTTGGTAAAGCAAGAATTTCATCTTTTGTGACGTCAAAATTACAGATTTCACTATAAACACCTAATGCTCTAATAGCACGCGCTACATCTGTATTTCTTGTGCTTCCCAAGTCAAGTACAACAATCATATCTTGTTTCATATACATCCTCCATATTTTTTTATAAAAAAGTTTTTTTGTTAACAAATATATTTCTAACCGACATTTTTTGTTTTATTATATCATCTTTTGACAAAAATAAATAGTTTTACATTTAAAAAATCTATATTTATGTTTTAAAATATTTTGCAATATTTTAAGTTTTTTTTATATAAAGTTTCTTATTTAAAACCGTATTTGTTTTTTCAGATATATATTTCACGCAAAATTTATTTATTTTTATTAATATTTTTTATTATAAATAAGAATTTTTGTATTTTATATTATTTTAAACAAGCTAAATTAAGAAAACACACCCAAAAGGTGTGTTTTCAAATATATAATTATTCTCTTCCGTCAAGTTTTTTGTAGTTTTCGTATCTTTCTCTTGCATTTTGTTCTGTTTTTTCAAAGAGCTCATCTGCAATTTCAGGGAAAGTTCTCTTAAGTGAGCTGAAACGTACTTCGCTTGAGATGAAATCTCTAAAGCTTGCTGTTGGTTCTTTTGAATCAAGTTTGAAAGGATTTTCTCCTGCTTCTTTAAGTGTAGGATTAAATCTGTAAGTATGCCAATATCCTGCTTCAACAGCTTTTTTCATTTCTTCCTGTGATGCAGCCATACCACATTTAATTCCGTGATTTATACATGGAGCATAAGCAATTATAAGTGAAGGTCCGTTATAGCTTTCTGCTTCCTTGATAGCTTTAACAAACTGATTCATATCATAACCCATAGCAACCTGTGCAACATATACATAGCCATAGCTCATTGCCATCATACCAAGGTCTTTTTTCTTAATTCTCTTACCTGATGCAGCAAACTTAGCAACAGCACCAGCAGGAGTAGCTTTTGAAGCCTGACCGCCTGTATTTGAGTATACTTCTGTATCAAATACAAATACATTTATGTCTTCACCTGATGCAAGAACATGATCGAGACCGCCATATCCAATGTCATATGCCCAACCGTCTCCACCGAATACCCAGTGAGATTTTTTAACAAGCTGGTCTTTATTTTCAAGTACATAATCTATTTCATTCTGTACTTTTTCTACTTTTAATCCTGAAAGAACTTCAACAAGTTTTTCTGAAATTTTCTTAGAAAGTTCACCGTTTTCCATATTAGAAATCCATTCAGAAACAACTTCTTCTGTTTCAGGAACGTTTTCTTTTATTAATTCAAGCTTAGCTTTAAGGTTTTCTCTCTGCTGTTTTACAGCCATAAGCATACCAAGACCAAATTCAGCATTATCTTCGAACAATGAGTTTGCCCATGCTGGACCTTCTCCCTTATGGTTTGTTGTATAAGGTGCTGTAGGTGATGAACCACCCCAAATTGAAGAACAACCTGTTGCGTTTGCAATATACATTCTGTCGCCAAAAAGCTGTGTAATTACTTTTGCATAAGGAGTTTCTCCACAACCCGCACAAGCGCCACTGAATTCAAGTAATGGTTTTTCATACTGGCTATTTTTAACATTAGCTTTGTTTATACCTAAATCTTTATATGATAATTTAACAGCATAGTCCCAATTTTCTTTTTCGTTTTCCTGACTTGCAGCATGAACCATAGAAAGTGCTTTTGTAGGACAAACCTGAAGACAGCTTCCACATCCAAGACAATCAAGAGGAGAAACCTGAATACGATATTTTAAGCCTGAAACGCCAGGACCTTTTGCGTCAATAGTTTCAAATGAAGCAGGTTTATTTTTCTCTTCTTCTTCATTTAAAAGGAATGGTCTTATAGTTGCATGAGGACAAACAAATGAACATCTGTTACACTGAATACATTTTTGAGCGTCCCATTTAGGAAGTTCAACTGCAACACCACGTTTTTCATAAGCTGATGTACCAAGAGGCATCATACCATCAACGTAATCACAAAATGCACTTACAGGGAGAGTATCGCCTTTTCTCGCATTAACTTTTTTAACAATAGTTTTAACATAGTCAGGAAGATTAGCATCTTCTTCTTTTGTGTCAATAGAAAGGGAGGCCCATTCTTTTTTAACTTCAACTTCAACAACTTCCTGAACGCCTCTATCAACTGCCTGATAGTTCATATTAAGGATTGCATCGCCTTTGCTTCCGTATGTTTTTGTAATAGCATCTTTCATATATTTAACAGCATCAGCAATAGGAATAATGTTTGCAAGTTTAAAGAATGCAGCCTGTAAAACTGTATTAATTCTGTTTCCAAGACCAATTTCTTTTGCTATTTCTGTACCATTAATAATATAGAATTTAGCGTTTTTCTTAGCTAAAGCTATTTTCATTTCTGTAGGAAGATGTTCTTCTATTTCATCAATACTCCATAATGTATTTAAAAGGAATGTACCGCCCTCTTTTAAGTCAGAAAGCATGTCGTACATTGTAACATATTCCTGTTTATGACAAGCAACAAAGTCTGCTTTATTAACGAGATATGTTGAGCGGATAGGTTTTTTACCAAATCTTAAGTGAGACTGAGTAATACCGCCTGATTTTTTAGAATCATAATCAAAATATGCCTGAGCATACATGTCTGTGTGGTCACCAATAATCTTGATTGAGTTTTTATTAGCACCTACAGTACCGTCTGCACCAAGACCCCAGAACTTACAAGAAATAGTTCCATTACCTTCGTTAATATCAATTTCTTCTTTAGTTTCAAGAGACAGATTTGTAACATCGTCTACAATACCGATTGTAAAGTGGTTTTTAGGTTTTTCCTGTAAAAGATTTTCATATACAGCGATAATCTGTGCTGGAGTTGTGTCTTTAGAGCCAAGTCCATAACGTCCGCCTACGATTTCTGGACGGTTTTCACATTCATAGAATGCTGAACATACATCTAAGTAAAGAGGTTCACCAAAAGCACCAGGCTCTTTTGTTCTGTCTAATACAGCAATTTTCTTAACTGTTTTTGGAAGGCTTCCAATAAAATGTTTTACTGAGAAAGGTCTATAAAGATGAACTTTTAAAAGACCTACCTTTTCGCCTTTTGACATGAGATAATCAACTGTTTCTTCTATTGTTTCACAAGCAGAACCCATAGCAATAATTACTCTTTCAGCATCTTCTGCACCGTAGTAATTGAAGAGTTTATAATCTCTTCCTGTAATTCTGCTTATTTCTTTCATATAATCATCGCAGATATCTACGATTTTTTCATAATAAATATTTGAAGCTTCTCTAGCCTGGAAGAAAATATCAGGATTTTGAGCAGTACCTTTTAAAATTGGATGTTCAGGGTTTAAAGCTTTTCTTCTAAACTCATTAACAGCATCCATATCAATTATTTTTGCGAGTTCATCATAATCAAGGCATTCGATTTTTTGAAGCTCATGAGATGTTCTGAATCCATCAAAGAAATGAAGGAAAGGTACTTTTCCTTTTATAGCGGATAAATGAGCAACTGCTGCCATATCCATTGCTTCTTGCACACTGTTTGAAGCAAGAAGAGCAAAACCAGTCTGTCTACATGCCATTACGTCAGAGTGATCACCAAAAATTGAAAGTGCATGTGTTGCTAAAGCACGTGCAGATACGTGGAATACTCCAGGTAAAAGCTCACCAGAAATTTTATACATATTTGGGATCATAAGTAAAAGACCCTGAGATGCAGTATAAGTTGTTGTTAAAGCTCCGGCTGCAAGAGAACCATGAACAGCACCTGAAGCACCACCTTCAGATTGCATTTCCAAAACTCTTACAGTTTGACCGAATAAGTTTTTCTTCCCAATAGCTGACCATTCGTCTGTTTTTTCTGCCATAGGAGACGAAGGTGTAATCGGATAGATACCGGCAACCTCGGTAAAAGCATATGAAGCGTAAGCACAAGCTTCATTACCGTCCATTGTTTTCATAACTTTTGCCATTAATAATACCTCCTAAAAATATGAAAATTCCCATCATTTTATAACTTCGTTACTGTTTCTATCCTTTTATCATAAACACTAAAACAAATATTTATTTTGTTAAATCTAAAAATTAGTGCAGGATTTAATATATTATAACATTTGAGGCTTGTCTTATCAATAAATTTAATTCTTTGCTTTAATTCGTAACAGTTTTAAACTCATCTTTGTTAAAGTAAAAACACTCTTATGTACTAAAAGAAATACATAAATTATGTTAAGATAAACAAAATAAACAAAGAAAAAATTTAACAAAAATTTAACAAAACATTTTTTAATTATTTTGTAAAATATTATACTTAATTTTAAACAAAAATATAAAATAGCAACAAATATGCTTATTTTATTATATTTTATAAATAATTTTAAATATAAATTTGAAAAATTCAAGTATATAAAACTATTTATTGTAAACTTCGATTTCTATATTTGCTTCATTTAACATAGCAAGAGAAAGCTCATCAGGGTATGGACCTTTATATACAATTCTTTTTATCCCTGAATTTATAATCATTTTTGAACATATTACGCAAGGTTGAGTTGTAACATAAATAGTACAATCTTTTGTACTTACTCCTGCAAGGGCAGCTTGTATAATAGCATTTTGTTCTGCATGAAGTGCTCTACAAAGTTCATGTCTTTGACCTGATGGAATATGAAGTTTTTCTCTTTCACATCCTCCTATTTCTTCACAATGCTTAAGTCCGGAAGGTGCTCCGTTATACCCTGTTGTTATTATTCGGTTATCTTTTACAATAACAGCTCCAACTTGTCGTCTTAAACAAGTTGATCTCTTTTTTACTATTTCAGCTATTTCCATAAAATATTCGTCCCATTCTGCTCTCATTTTTCCACCTCTTTATTTTCTATAATATTTTTCATCATTGTATAAATATCATCATTTTTTATATTTGATAATTTTTCAGCTTTTTTGTTTGACCCTGCCATATTAAAACGGCATACTGATTTATATTCACAATATGCACAAGAAAAATGGCTTTGTGTTTTTATAGGTTTTGGAGTAAAAATACCTTTTGCAATATTTTCGCCCAAAATCTGTGCTTTTTTCTCAGCATATTCCATTATTAATGAAAAATTGTTTTTAGATACACAAACAGATCCTGCCTTAAATTGTTTTTTTGTCCCTGTAGATACCGGAACAATATCAGATGAATAAGAAGCTTTTATTTCATCATTTTCATCAAAAAGCTCTTTGTCTGTGTTTTTTAATACCACATTATCATCTAAGGTTATACCTGACATTTTAAAACTTTCTTTTACTTCTTTCTCGATTTCTTCTTCTGTGTAATGAGATTTGCTTTTTATTATTGGATTTTTTATTTTAAAATAGTATGCTCCCGCAGCTTCTGTATTTTCTCCAAAAGTGCTATCATCGTCAGTAAGTGCGCTTATATATATCATAAGCTGAAGTTGAAGACCATAAAAAATGTCTGTAAGAGAAAATTCTTTACTACCTGATTTATAATCTATAATCTTTATATAAGTTTTTTCATCTTCATTAAGAACATCTACCCTATCAATTTTTCCGCTTAAAATAAGTTTTGTATTATTATCAAGTGGTATTTCTATAGGAGGTATATTTGAATTTAAACCAAATTCCATTTCAAAATATTTAGGCTTAAATCCACCTGAAATAATTTGGTATGTAAGTATATCAATAACTTTTTTTATTGTAGTTTTGCTTTTTTCCAAAATTGCTTTATTTGTTGAAGAACTAAGCAAAACCCCTCCGCCTATTTCGGACACATTTTTTTCAATAGTTTCAGATAATGTTTTTTCTGTTTCTGCTTCGGATAATTCTCCCCATTCTATGCCTGAATCTGAAAGTTTGTTTGAAAAATCTTCAAGTATACCATGAAAAAACATACCCATATCAACAGGTTCTACAGAATATATTTTTCTTTCCTTAGCTTTAAGAATATATTTCATATAATAGGAAAATGGACAAGAAGAATACTTTTCAAGTTTTGAAATACTGCTATTTATGTTTTTGTTAAATAGTTTTTTAAGTGTCTTTTCCGACAAAATAAATTTTGAATTTTCTTCCCATAAGTTGTTTTCTAAAAAATTAAGTTTTTCTTTATACTTTTCATCTTCATAAAAGCAGGAATATACATCTTTCCAAAAATTATTATCCTCATCAGATATTTTACTAAGGTTAGATGCAAGTTTATGAAATGTCGGCATTTTCATTAAAGCAAAATCGCTTTTTTCATTATAGCTTATGACATCAAAATTATTAAACATTTTTTGAATTTTACCTATAAGATATGAAGGCGACATACTGTTTCCTGAAAAATCTCCAATAGGATAACTTAAGTACAATTTTTCGGACGGTTTTGTAAAAGCCTGATAAATTAAAAAATTTTCATAAAAACTTCGTCTTTTCTGTCCAAAAGATATCTGTAACCCTCTTTTTTCAAGTTCTTCTCTTTCATCACTTATAAAAATTCCTTCATCTTTTTGTGTAGATGGAATTATACCTTCGTTTACACCTAATATAAAAAGCTGTTTTATTTCCGGAAGACGGCTTCTTTCCATATCTCCCACAATTACTTTATCTATACCTGTTGGAAGCAAATAAATTTCACTTTCTTCAAAACTTACTTCAAGTATGTCTAAAAATTCTCCAATAGTAATTTTTTCATTTCCGAGTATCTCATTTATTTTAGAAAGTATAGAAATTATAAGTTCAAAGCATTGTTTATGAATTTTTACTTTTTCAAAATCATTTCTGTCATATAATGAAGAAATTGTGTCTGATATTTTTTCATTTATTTTATTTTCTGTTAAAAAATTATAAATAGAATAAGATATTTCAGAAACTTCATATTTTGATGTATTATTAAATTTTTCTGAAAAAGGTTTTATAAATTCAAGAAATTTAAGTCGTATGTCGTTTAATTTTTCTGATAATTCTTCATTATTTTTTTCCTTAAATTCATACTCCCATTTAAAACTTTTAATTCCATTTGCAAGAACATAATTTTCCAAAATATCCGTTTCTTCCATTGAAAAATCACATAATCCTGTTTTTAAAATTCCAAAAACAGATTCATAACTGAAATTAAAAGCAACAATTCCTAAAAGATTTTTAATATATGAAGCTAAAGGATAAGCGGACAGATCTTTTTTTGAATCTATAAATATTGGTATTTCATAATCTTTAAATACAAATGAAATTATATTTTTATAATCTGAAATATTTTTTACAACAATAGCAATATCTTTATATTTGTAATTATAATTTTTAATGGAATCTATAATTTGTATTGCTGTATTTTCTACTTCCAAATATTTATTTTTAGCTTCAAAAATTTTTATAGCGTCTTTGTTATCTTCTGTTTTTTTAGCGTATGTAAAAAACTTTTCTTCAAGTAATTTAAGGGTTTGATTTTTATATCTTTTTGTATTATATAACTCTATAGGATTTAAAATTTTTACATTTGATAAATTTGCTTTTTCTTTAAGCTTACCAATCGTTAAATATGGTTCATAAAATGGGTTTATCTCATTTATATTTTCCAAATAATATATTTTAGGGTCAGTTGTTATTGTAATAGTTACATTTTCGCTATATTTCATCAATTCAGAAATTACTTTAAATTCCTGTTCCGTAAAACTATTAAACCCATCTATCCAAATTTCAGAATTTTTAATAAATTCAGATTTTTCTATATTTTTTGATAATATATCAAGCGTTTCTTCATTTGATACAAAATTATTTTTAAGAAAAGATAAATAAGTATCAAAAACAAGCTCTGCATCATATAATTTTTGACCTAAAATTTTATTTTCAGGCAAACTTGAGTAAAGATTTTTAATTTGATCCGGTCTTATATCATATTTGTAAAATTCTGAAATCATATCGGATAATAAAGCGATAAACCCTTTTTTTTCACTTGCAAGCTTAAAATATTTAAATTCATCTTGTTTATCAATACAAATCTTTTTTAAAAGAAGTATTTTTCCTATGTCTTCTAATATTTTATTTTTTTTAAAATATGTACTTGTAAGCACATTAAAAGCAAGTCTTTTAAAAGTTAAAATCTGAGAATTAATCATTGATTTTTCATCAGAAAAACTTAAAAGGCTTTTTTCTCCCTGTAAAGAATATTGTTCAGGGACTATTAAAATTAAATTTTTAGAAGATCTTTTTTCAAGTTCTTTTTTTTGTTTATTTAATATATCATTAATACAATATGTAGTTTTTCCAGTACCGCTTCTTCCAAGAATTAACTTTAAACTCATAATTTCACTCCTTAAAAAGCTTATAATTATAGTTTAATTAATAAAAAGTAAATGTCAAATAAAATAAATAACATAATTAATAAAAAAAATAATAAAATGTATTAACATATTAATTAAAGGAGAATTTTATGAAAAACAAGTTTATGGTTTTTAAACTCAGAGAACTCTTAAAAAATCTTTTACTTGCAATTATAGGAATTGTCATTATAGTTTTTATTATTTCTTTTTTTACTGATGACAATGACAAAAATGAAATTTCGTATGTTCCAGGTACATATACATCTTCAATTCTTGTTGATGATAACCTTATTAATATTGAGGTTGCATTATCAGAAAATAAGATTGAAGATATTTCGTTAAAACATTTAAGTGAAGCAACACCTGTTTTTTATCCACTTTTTGAAGATGTCGGAGAAGATCTCTTTTCTGAAATAAAAAAGAAACAGGATTTAAACGTTGACATTAAAGAAGGTACAGAAGTAACATCAGAACTTTTAATTGACGGAGTAAAAACATGTCTTGAAAAAGCAAAAAAATAAGCACTTTTTAAGTGCTTATTTTTATTTTAATCATCTCTTCTTCCAAAAAGAAGGAATAATCTTAAAAGTTGGGCTACAGCCATAGCCGCAGAAGCAACATATGTCATTGCGGCAGCTTTTAAAACTTTATCCGCATTTACAAGTTCATCTTCATAAAGTATATTTTTTTCTCCAAGTAAAGCAATAGCACGACTTGAAGCATTAAATTCTACAGGTAATGTTACTAAAGCAAAAAGTGCAGCTACAGCAAAGAATATAATACCAAGCTGTATAAGAAGATATCCAGTTTCACTTGCCAATCCAAAAAGAATACCAAGTACTATTAAAGGCATTGCAGCCCTTGAACCAAAACTTGTAATAGGAACCATAAGGCTTCTTAATTTTAATGGTCCATATCCTACTGCATGCTGAATTGCATGACCTGTTTCGTGTGCTGCTACACCAATAGCTGCAACGGAATTCGATGAATATACCGAATCAGAAAGTCTTAATTTTTTATTTCTAGGGTCATAATGGTCTGTTAAATTTCCGGCAACCCTTTCTACTTGTACATCATAAATACCGGCATCTTGAAGCATCATCTCCGCAACCTGTGCTCCTGTTAAATTACGTCTGTTAGAGTATCTTGAATACTTATTAAATGTACTGCTTACCTTTCCTTGCGCATAAAGAGCTAAAATTAAGGCCGGGATAATAATATAAAAATACATTTTTCATCCTCCAATAATAATTAATATATCTGAACTTATCATGTTTAATTATATTTACGATACTATAATTTTAAAGTCTGATTTATTTTAAAATAGTATGTTTTTCTATAGAACGACCACACATAAATGCAGATGTTGTCATTCTTTTCTTTCCGCTTATTTGAAGTTCATTAATTATTATTCCGCCATCTGAAGTTTTTACAGTAAAATTTTTCTTTGATACTTCGACAATTTCTCCATTTTCACCCTCATATTTTTTGTCAGAAACAGTAACATCCCAAATTTTAATAACATCTTCTCCTAAAATGCAATAAGCTCCTGGTTCAGGTGAAAGACCCCTTATTAAATTTCTTATTTCAACAGATGTTTTATTGAAATCAATATGTTCCATTTCTTTTGTAATTTTAGGGGCAAGAGACATTTCCTCTTCATTTTGTACTTCTCTTGTAACGGTATTATTTTCAAACATTGTAATTGCCTTAAGAAGTGCTTCTGCTCCAACATGTGACATACGGTCCCTAAGTGTACCATAAGTATCGTCATCAAATATTTCCATAGGAGCTTTAAGTATCATGTCTCCGCAGTCAAGGCCTTTTGCCATATACATAATTGTAACCCCTGTTACTTTATCCCCGTTAATAACAGACCACTGTATAGGTGCTGCGCCTCTGTATTTTGGTAACAAAGAACCATGAACATTTATACAAGCAAATTTTGGAAGATTAAGAATTTCTTCAGGAAGTATATGTCCATACGCTGCTACTACTATAATATCCGGGTTTAATTCATGCAATTTAGTTAAAAATTCCTCATCTTTCATTTTTTTAGGCTGAAAAACAGGAATATTGTATTTAATTGCAACTTCTTTTACAATAGGAGGTACAAACTTTTTACCTCTTCCTTTTGGTTTATCCTCGTTAGTCACAACCGCAAGGACTTCGTGATTTTTTATAAGAGCTTCAAGAGAAGGAACAGCAAAATCAGGTGTCCCCATAAAAACAATTCTCATTAATTAAACCTCCAAAATTATTCTTCGTCTTCAAACTCAAGCTCATCTTCCGGTATAATTTTATCAATATATAAAATTCCGTCAAGATGATCAATTTCATGACATAATGCTTTAGCAAAAAGGCCTCTGCCTTCAATAATAACCTCTTCACCATCTTTATTTAACGCTTTTACTTTTGCGTATGTAGGTCTGTCTACATATCCGCTTTCTTCAGGAACGCTTAAACATCCCTCTATTGTAATAGCTGATCCTTTTGTTTCTAAGATTTCAGGGTTAATTATTACTACAGGACCTTCCCCAACGTCAATTACTGCAAGTCTTCTTAAAATACCAACTTGTGGTGCTGCAAGACCAACTCCATCAGCTTTGTGCATTGTTTCTATCATATCATCAATTAATTCTAAAATATTAGGGGTAATTTCATTTATAGGTCTGCATTTTTTTCTTAAGATGTCATCACCTAATACACGAATTTGTCTTAATGCCATTATTATTTCCTCCTTTGTCAATTTATATTTTATATTGATAAAAAATTTATTTTAAAAATTATATCAGAACTCAATTATACTATAAAATTATTAATTATACAAATGAATCAGGATTTAAAGTTATTTGTATATATACATCACTACTCTTTGCAGTTTCTTTATATTTATCTATACAGTAATTAATAAATTTATTTATTTTACTTTCTTCTTTTCCTTTAATAATAATAGACCATCTATATTCATTATTTATTTTATCAATTATAGATGGAGCCGGTCCAAGAATTGTAAGATTAGCTTTTTTATTATAATAATTTATTATACTTGCAAGATATTTTATATTTGTTATAAGTTTTTCTTCATTTTTTGATGTCATAACTATTGAAACAATATTTGAAAAAGGTGGATACTGTAACATCTCTCTTATTTTAATTTCTTTTTCAAAAAATTCTTTATAGTTTTGATTTGCAGCCGAAACAATACTCAAATTATCCGGTGAATACGTTTGAACAAAAACTTTTCCGGGAAGTTTATCCCTTCCTGCTCGCCCTGCTGCCTGGGTTATAAGTTGGAAAGTATTTTCTGTACCTTTATAATCCCCTGTATTTAATGATAATTCGGCTGCTATTATGCCAACAACTGTAGCATTTTTAAACTCATGTCCTTTCGTTACCATTTGAGTACCTATTAATATATCTGCTTTAT
>CALWSX010000187.1 GCA_944384285.1 uncultured Lachnospiraceae bacterium | reverse complement strand
CACGAAGAATTTTAGTTTGAAATTCATAATTTCCTTTTTCTGAAGGGACAAATACCGCAAATCCGTAATTATTATTTTGGTCCTTGATTTCACATAAAATAAAATCATCAGTTTTTGTTTCTGAAATAACCGATATTCCTTTTTTATTTTGGTTTAAAATTTTAACTCTGTTTTCAGGTGTATTTCCGTAAATAGGTCTGTTTATGTAAATTAAACTTCCTAAAACAATAACTATTATAAGAGTAATTATTAATTTTAAATTTTTTCTCATGACTTACTCCTTTTTAAGCTAAAATTTCTTTAAGCGCAGAAAAAAGTTTATCCATTTCCTCATCTGTTCCTATAGTTATTCTTAAACAGTTGTCAATTCTTTTTGAATTAAAGTATCTTACAAAAATATCTTTTTCTTTGAGTTTTAAGAAAATATCTTTTGCATGAATTTTTTCATGGCTAACAAGTAAGAAATTTGTTTTGCTTTCATAGGTTTTAAAACCTAATTTTTTAAACTCACAAACAGCATTTTCTCTTGTATTAATAATTTTTTTGATGGTTTCTTCAAAGTATTTTTTATCTTTAACAGATGCTGTAGCGCCAACTAAAGCAAGAGAATCAAGTGTGTATGAGTTATAAGAATTTTTAACAGCTTCAAGAATTGAAATAAGTTCTTTTGATGCAAATGCGGCACCAACACGAAGACCAGCAAGGGATCTTGACTTTGAAAATGTTTGAACAACTACAAGGTTGTTATATTTTTCGATAAGGGGTATAGCACTTTCACACCCAAAATCTACATAAGCTTCATCAATTATAACTATTACATCTTGATTTTTTTGAAGAAGTTCTTCTATAAAAGAAAGATTTTCCCCAATTCCTGTAGGAGCATTTGGGTTTGGGATAATTATTCCGCCATTTTCTTTTTCATAATCTTTTAAAACTATTCTGAAATTATCATCAAGTGCAGGGTTTTCATAAGGAATATTAAAAAGAGAACACCATACCGGATAAAAAGAGTATGTTATATCAGGAAAAAGAATAGGTTTATTTGAATTAAAAAAAGACATGAAAGCAAGAGCTAAAACATCATCTGAACCGTTGCCTACAAAAACATTTTCTGTTTTTATGTTATAATTTTCAGCAAGAGCAGATTTGAGTTCCATTGAGTTAGCATCAGGATATTTTTTTAAAGTATCAAAATCAAATTCTGATATAGCTTTTTTTACTTCAGGAGAAGGTGGATAAGGGTTTTCGTTTGCGTTTAATTTAATAATATTTTGATTTTTAGATTGTTCACCTGGTACATAAGGTTTAACAACTCTGATTTTGTCGGCCCAAAGCATAAAAATACCTCCTGTTAATATGTAAAAGCAAAAAATTATAATTTTTAAATAATTATAAATAATAGTAATACAAAAAGACTAAAGCCGCAATATGTTATACAATAATTAAAAATTTAACAAAAATAAATTAATAGACCAAAAAAAGATATTTCATATCCTGCCTTGCGTTGACACAGGCTTTTTTTGATATTACAATGTAGGTATTATATTTCAGGAGGAAATATTTATGATTGTTGTAATGAAAAAAGATGCAACAGAAAACGATATAAATTTTATAATAGATGAAATAAAAGGTTTAGGTTTATCTTATTCTTTAATTAACGGAGAAAAAGTAAAAGCTATAGCTTTAATAGGGGATAAAACCAAATTTTTAGAAAAAAAACCTCAGTTTATGCATGGTGTTGATAAAATAGTTCATATTTCGGACGAGCTTAAATTTTCTAAAAATGAAACAGCTAATACATCTTTTGTTTCAGATATTTCTTTTGGCCATGGTAATTTTGTTATAATAGCAGGGCCTTGTTCTGTTGAATCAAAAGAACAGCTTTATAATACTGCAAAAGCTGTAAAAGCTTCAGGAGCAAAGATTTTAAGAGCCGGAACATATAAACCGAGAACATCTCCTTACTCTTTTCAGGGGCTTAAAGAAGAAGGTCTTAAAATACTTTATAGCGTAGGAAAAGAACTTAATATGCCTGTTGTTTCCGAGGTTGTAAGTGAAGAAAATCTTAAAATTGCTGTAGACTATTTGGATATATTGCAAATTGGTTCAAGAAATATGCAGAATTTTGAGCTTTTAAAGGCTGTTGGTCGTACAAATAAGCCTGTAATTTTAAAAAGAGGTTTTTGTTCGACTATAGATGAATGGCTTTCAGCAGCAGAATATATTTTATGTGAAGGAAATGAAAAAGTTATTTTGTGTGAAAGAGGAATAAGAACATTTGAAACATCAACAAGGTTTACACTTGATATTTCTTCGGTTCCTGTTATTCATTCAAAGTCTAAACTTCCTATAATAATAGATCCAAGCCATGCTTCTGGAAACAAAAATTTTGTTCCTGACTTGTGCAAAGCGGCTGTAGCTGTCGGAGCTGATGGAATTATGGTGGAAGTACATGAAGATCCAAAACTTGCTCTTTCAGATTCTGAGCAAGCCTTAAATCCTATGGAATTTGATAAGATTTGCAAAGAAATAAGAAAATATTTAAGTTTTTAATATTTTTTATAAATTTAGAGGAATTAGATGGACAAGCTTATAAAAAATAAAAAAAATATAAATAAAGTTATATCTGTTCCCGGAGATAAGTCGATTTCCCATAGAAGTATAATGTTTTCTTCTATAGCAAAGGGAAAAAGTGAGATTGAAGGTTTTTTAATGGGGGAAGACTGTATTTCAACTATTGACTGTTTTAGAAAAATGGGAATAGACATAGATATTTTAAAAGATAAAGTCATAGTTTATGGAAAAGGTTTAAAAGGACTTAGAAAACCAGATACCATTTTAAATGTTAATAACAGTGGTACAACTATAAGGCTTATGAGCGGAATACTATCCGCTATGAATTTTGAAAGTGTAATAACAGGGGACGAATCTTTAAAAAAACGCCCTATGGATAGAATTTGTAATCCCTTAAGGCTTATGGGTGCAGAAATAAATTCACTTAATAAAGATAACGAAAAAACTTTTGCGCCTTTAATAATACATGGTAAAAGTTTAAAAGGTATAGAATATTCTTTGCCTGTTGCTTCTGCACAGGTTAAAAGTGCAATTCTTTTGGCAAGCCTTTATGCAGAAGGCAAAACAATAATTGAAGAACCTAAAAAATCAAGAAATCATACGGAAATTATGCTTAATTTTATGGGTGCTGATATAAAGTTGTCAGGAAATAAAATTATAAGCAACCCTGTAAAAGAACTTTACGGTAAAGAAATTAAAATTCCAGGTGATATTTCATCAGCAGCATATTTTATGGTTTTGGCATCTATTTGTAAAAATTCAGAGATAACTCTTAAAAATATAGGAGTAAATGAAACAAGAACAGGGATAATAGATGTACTTATAAATATGGGTGCAGATATTAAGTTATACAATAAAAGAAATTATAACGGTGAAGATATTGCCGATATTACAGTAAAAGAGAGTTCTCTTAACGGGTGTTTGATAGAAGGGGATATTATACCAAGACTTATAGATGAAATACCTGTTATTGCAGTTGCCGCTTTATTCGCGAAAGGAAAAACTGTAATAAAGAATGCGGAAGAATTAAAAGTTAAAGAATCAAACAGGCTTTCTGCCATTGTAACAGAATTAAAAAAAGTTGGAGCAAAGATAGAGGAAACAGATGATGGAATGATTATTGAGGGAGGAAAAGAACTTAAATTTTCCAGACTAAATACATATAATGACCATAGACTTGCGATGGCTTTTTCTGTTTTAGGCTCATGTATGGAGAATGGTTTAGTTATAGATAATCCTGAATGTGTTAATATTTCTTTTCCGAACTTTTTTGAAATACTTGAAAAATTATAATTTTGTCTTTGTGTTTTTTATAACTTTATGGTAAAATAAGCTGAATTTGGCATAAAAGCAAAAGCTTTTAAACTATAGATTTGAAATAAAAACTTAGTAAGTTTTAAAGGAGGTATTTGTCTTTGGACAGACAAAGTAAAATAAGAAATTTCTGTATTGTTGCACATATAGATCATGGTAAATCTACTCTTGCGGATAGAATTATTGAAAAAACAGGTCTTTTAACATCAAGAGAAATGCAGGAACAGGTTCTTGACAATATGGATCTTGAAAGAGAAAGAGGAATTACAATAAAAGCTCAGGCAGTACGTCTTATTTATAATGCTAAAGACGGAAATGAGTATATTTTTAATCTTATAGATACACCAGGTCATGTTGACTTTAATTATGAGGTTTCAAGAAGCCTTGCAGCATGCGAGGGCGCTATTTTAATTGTTGATGCCGCACAGGGAATTGAGGCACAGACTCTTGCAAATGTTTATCTTGCGATTGATAACAACTTGGAAGTTTTACCGGTAATTAATAAAATTGACTTGCCAAGTGCAAATCCTGATCTTGTAGAACATGAAATAGAAGATGTAATCGGTATTCCGGCTATAGGTTGTCCTCGTATTTCAGCTAAAAACGGAATAAATATTGAAGATGTTCTTGAGCAGGTTATAGAGGTTATCCCTCCACCATCAGGAAATGAGAAAAAACCTTTAAAAGCACTTGTGTTTGATAGCGTTTATGACCAGTATAAAGGCGTAATTGTTATTATGCGAGTGTTTGACGGTAGTGTAAAAAAAGGATCTCTTGTAAGATTTATGGCCACTAAAAAAGAATTTGAAGTTGTTGATGTAGGTGTGTTTGGGCCTGGACGTTTTGTTCCTTGTGATGAACTTAAAGCGGGTGATGTTGGCTATCTTACAGCAAGCATTAAAAATGTAAAGGATACACGCGTTGGTGATACTATTACTGATGTGAAAAATCCTACACCTGAACCACTTCCAGGATATAAATCAGTACAGCCTATGGTTTACTGCGGTATTTTCCCATCAGATGGTTCAAAATACGGCGATTTAAGAGATGCTCTTGAAAAGCTTCAGTTAAATGATGCTTCACTTTTCTTTGAACCTGAGACATCTGTAGCTTTAGGATTTGGTTTCAGATGTGGATTTTTAGGACTTTTGCATCTTGAAATTGTACAGGAAAGACTTGACAGAGAGTTTAGTTTTGACGTTGTAACAACAGCACCGAGTGTTATTTATAAAATTTATTTAACTGACGGAACTTGCCTTGATATTTCAAACCCAAGCAATATGCCAGAACCTACACGTATAGAAAGAGTAGAAGAACCTATAGTAAAAGCTGAAATAATTCTTCCAAAAGAATATATAGGTGCAATTATGGAACTTTGTCAGCAGCGTAGAGGCGAATATATAAGTATTGACTATATGGATGAAACAAGAGCCGTACTTAACTATTACATGCCTTTAAACGAAATTATTTATGACTTTTTTGATGTTTTGAAATCAAGAAGTAGAGGGTATGCATCTTTTGACTATTCATTAGTTGGATACAAAGAAAGCAAACTTGTAAAACTTGATATTCTTGTAAATAAGGAAGTTGTCGATGCTCTTTCATTTATTGTTCATGAGTCTACAAGTATAGAAAGAGGCAGAAAAATTTGTGAAAAACTTAAAAAAGAAATTCCAAGACAGCTTTTTGAAATACCTATTCAGGCAGCTATTGGAAATAAAATTATTGCCAGGGAAACAGTAAGTGCAATGAGAAAAGACGTACTTGCAAAATGTTATGGTGGTGA
>CALWSX010000186.1 GCA_944384285.1 uncultured Lachnospiraceae bacterium | reverse complement strand
ATTATTTTGTAACTATAGTTGAATATAAAACTTACCAAGAAGCAAGTGTTATTTTAAATATATCCCAATCATCTTTATCAAAAAGTATTCAAAGACTTGAAAATGAACTTAATGTTCAGCTTTTTGACAGAACCAAAAGAACTGTAAGCTTAACAAAAGAAGGTACACTTGTTTATAGTGATTTTAAAGCTATTCTTGCAAGTTATCACAGAATGTTAAATCACCTTAATGAAGTTTCTATTGATGCACAAAATATTTTAAAAATCGGATATCTTCCAATTGCGTCGTTATATGGAATGTCTTCCAAAATACTTGAATTTACTAAGAAAAATCCAAGCGTTAAAGTTATTAAAAAAGAGGTTGAGCTTACACCTATATTAGATGAACTTGATATAGGAAGTAGTGACCTTGCAATTTTGCACGATATAAATATTGATAAGAAAAAATATAATACATATAAAATTGACGAAGACGAATTGGTACTCTTTGTATCCAATGATAATCCTATTTCGAAAAGAAAAAGCATTTCTTTAAGTGAGCTTGAAAAAGAAAATATAATGTCTGTTCCTACTTATAGTGCTATCTATAAATTCTGTCAAAATTTATGGAGAAAATGTGGAATAGAACCTAGGGTTGTTGGATATGCAAGATCAGATTCTATTCTTGACTCTGTAAGAACAGGAGAAGCTGTGTCTTTACTTATGAAAAGGACATCTAGTATTTTTAATATGGATAATATATCTATGGTTCCTCTTGATAATCCTGAAAAATGTGACCTTGTAATTGCACTTTTAAAAAGCAGAAAAACTAATGATGCTACTAAAAAATTTATTAAATTTATGCAGAAGCAGTAATTAAAAAATTCTTAATTTTGTTGAGAAATATTTAGTCAGATGATATAATATCTGAAAATAAGTTTACATTTAATAAAAGTGAGCTTTGCTCACTTTATTTTGGTAAAAAATTATTACTTAATTAATTCATTTTTTATATAAATAATACGAATATTAATAAAAGATTTTAAATATTTTATTACAACAAAATTAGGAGGTAATAAAAATGGGAAGAATGTTTGGAACTGATGGTGTAAGAGGAATTGCGAATACAGAGCTTACAAATGAGCTTGCATATAACCTTGGTAGAGCCGGAGCTTATGTACTCACAAAAGAAACATCTCATGCACCTACAATTTTAGTAGGAATGGATACACGTATATCTGGAGATATGCTTGAATCTTCTTTAGTTGCCGGAATTTGTTCTGTTGGAGCTACTGCTTTAGTTGCCGGGGTTGTGCCTACACCTGCTGTTGCGTACCTTATTAAAAAATATAATGCTGATGCCGGAGTTGTTATATCTGCATCTCATAATCCTGTTGAATATAATGGAATTAAATTTTTTAATAAAGACGGTTTTAAATTAAAAGATGAAATAGAAGATGAAATAGAAGATATTATTAAAAACTCTCTTGATAAACTTCCTTATCCTACAGGTGAAGATGTAGGAATGAAAAAAGTTGCTGAAACAGCTATTGATGATTATGTTGATTTCTTAATTAGTACAGCAGATAAAACTCTTGAAGGTATAAATTTAGTTATTGACTGTGCAAATGGCGCATCATATCAGGCAGCACCTTTAGCTTATTTTGGTCTTAAAGCAAATGTAACAGTTATTCATAATGAACCAGATGGAAAAAATATTAATAAAAACTGTGGTTCTACACATATTGAAGATTTGAAAAAAAAGGTTGTAGAAACAAAGGCCGATATTGGTCTTGCATTTGATGGTGATGCTGACAGATGTCTTGCTGTAGATGAAAACGGAGAACTTATAGATGGTGATAAAATACTTTCTATTTGTGGTATAAATTTAAAAGAAAAAGGTCTTCTTAAAAATAATGCTATAGTTGGAACTGTAATGAGCAATTTAGGCTTTGACGAAATGGGCAGAAATAACGATATTAATATTGTAAGAACAAAAGTAGGCGACAGATATGTACTTGAAGAAATGCTTGACAAAGGATATGTAATAGGTGGAGAACAGTCAGGCCATGTTATTTTCCTTGAACACAATACAACAGGAGATGGTATTTTAACAGGCATACAACTTTTATGTGTACTTAAAGAAAGTGGTAAAAAAGCAAGTGAACTTGCAAAACTTATGAATGTTTACCCACAGGTTCTTGTTAATGCAAAAGTAAATAATGATAAAAAACAGAAATATCTTGAAAATGAAGATGTTAAAAACGAAATTGAAAGAATAAGCAAAAAATTTGATAATGAAGGCCGTGTTTTAATAAGACCATCAGGCACAGAGCCTTTAATAAGAGTTATGATAGAAGGAAAAGATATTGCGTCAATAACAGAAGAGGCAGAAAAACTTGCAAAATTAATAGAAGAAAAATTAAAATAATTTTGACTAAAAAATTAATCTTTTGGCAATATTATGAACATACCATATAAATTCTAAAATATTAGAAAGGAATATTGTGTATGTTCAGCAGAAAAAGTTTTTTATTAGTTACTGTTTTTTCGATTTTTCTGGGCCTTGCAGGTTTTTATGCAACAGAAAAATATTTTGAAAAAGAACTTCATTTTGAAAATGCAAATGAAAATGGAATTCTTTCTAAAAAATTTGATAATCAGGAAGAAAATTTGGGTCAATCTTTAAAAGAAACAGAAAAAAAAGAAGAAGATGTTTTAGAGACATCAACAGCGCAAAAAATTCTTCCAACTACAAAAATTGTGTATGAATATTATTATTTAGATGACAATATTATACAAAAGGAAGAAGGAGTACCTTTACACTTTCTTCTTGGGCTTACTTTTAATGATTTAAAAGAACTTTATCCAGATTGGAGCATTTTATCTTTTTCTGAAAAAGAAGTAGTAATGCGAAAAACTGTAAATGAAGAAAGTGATCAGCATTATATAGTAGGTCAGAAAGATGGATATATTACTATATTTTATGAAGAAGAAAAAGACGGAACTAATATTCATGAAATTACAAACATACCTATAGATGGTCTTTCAGAAACGGAAAAAGTGCTTTTAAATGACGGTATTTATGTCACCGGAGAAGAAAATTTAGCAAGAATACTTGAAGATTACGGAAGCTAAAAACATACTTCAAAAGAAAGGGCTGTTTTAATTTAACAGCCCTTTAAAAATACATATAAAAATGAGGTAATATATGGATATAGAAATACTGTATGATGATTGTGATGTTGTTTTGGCAGTTAAACCGCCTGCAATTCCTTCAGCTCCGGACAAAACAGGAGATGAGGATATTTTATCATATTTAGAAAAAATATATGAAAAAGAAATATTTATAATTAATCGTTTGGACAGACCTGTTTCAGGTATCATGCTTTTTGCAAAAAATAAAAAAAGTGCTGAAATATTAAGTAAAAGTATGCAGGAAAGTGATATAAATAAAGAATATGTTGCCGTTTGTCTGGGAAAATTTAAAGAAGAAAAAGGAGGACTTACGGATTATCTCCTTAAAAACCAAAGATTGAATATAAGCAGTATTGTAAAAAAAGGTACAAAAGGTTCAAAAGAAGCAAAGCTTACATATGAAGTTTTGGATTATAAAAAAACTGAAGAGTATGGAGAGCTTACTTTGGTCAAAGTACATCTTTTAACCGGGCGTCATCATCAAATAAGAGTGCAGTTATCTGGAAATGGAACACCTATATTTGGTGATACCAAATATAATGAAAATTTTAAAAAAACACGAAAGTTTGTAAATATAGCACTTTTTTCATGTAGTTTATCTTTTGTACATCCCAAAACAAAAAAAGTTATTAAAATTACTGCAAAACCAAAAACAGATATTTTTCAAATATTTGATTTTAATATATAATAATTTTAGACAGGAGGGATAAAATGAACTTTAAATATACAAGAAAAGCTGAAGAAGTTATAGAAAGAAGTAAAGTTATAGCATCTGAGCTTGGTTTTTCTCATGTAGGAACAGAACATATATTACTTGCTCTTCTTGATGTTTCTGAGACAGTTGCAAAAAAAGCGCTTGAAGCACAAAAAGTTAATAGAGAAAGTATACTTGATTTGATACAAGATGATAATTTGGAAAAAAGTGACATAGAAAATCTTGAATTTACACCTAAAGCGGTTGAAATATTAAAATTTAGTGAAACAATAGCAAAAAGAACAGGCCATACTACAGTAGGTACAGAGCATATTCTTATGTCTATACTTGATTATGAGGATAATTATGCTCTTGATTTGCTTAAGAAAATGGGAGTAAGTGTTCAAAAAATATATGAAGAATTGATGGGAATACTTGTGCCATCTACAGATACAACTTCATCTTCAGATTTGTTTTCTGACGATGATAATAATAAACAAACATCACCTCTTGAAGAATACAGTAAAAATTTAACCGAAGCTGCAAAACTTGAAGAATTTGATCCTGTTGTATGCCGTAATGATGAAATGGACAGAATCATACAAATACTTTGCAGAAGGACAAAAAATAATCCTTGCCTTGTTGGAGAACCAGGGGTAGGAAAAACAGCAATAGTTGAAGGCCTTTCACAAAGAATTGTATCAGGAAATGTACCTGATTTTATAAAAAATAAGAGAATTCTTTCTCTTAATTTAACTGCAATGGTTGCCGATACAAAATACAGAGGTGAATTTGAAGACAGAATTAAAAAGATAATAGATGAAGTTAAAAATTCAGATGATATTATACTTTTTATAGATGAAATTCATAATATTATAGGTTTTGGTGCCGCAGAAGGTTCTATGGACGCATCTAATATTTTAAAACCTTGTCTTTCAAGAGGGGAAATACAGGTTATAGGTGCAACTACTCTTGAAGAATATAGAAAGAATATAGAAAAAGATGCTGCACTTGAAAGAAGATTTCAACCTGTAAAAATAGAAGAGCCTTCAGAAGAAAATGCTATAAAAATGATAAATGGTCTTAGAAAAAAATATGAAGATCATCATAATTTAAAAATTACAGATGAAGCAGTAAAAGCAGCGGTAAGAATGTCTGTAAGATATATAAGTGACAGAGCACTTCCGGATAAGGCTATTGATTTAATAGACGAGGCTGCATCAAAATTAAAATTAAAAACAACTTCTTATCCTAAAAAGATAGAAAAAATGATTAAAAAAGCAGAACGAATTGAAGGATTAAAAGAAGAAGCTTTAAAAGAAAAAGATATTGAAAAATATTCAAAATTATCTGAAGAACAAAAGAATTTAAGAATTCAGGCAGAAAAAGAAAAAATACTTTGGGACGAAAGAAATAAGAAATCAGGTTATGTATTAAAAGAAGAAGATATTGCAAATGTTGTTTCTTTGATAACGGGAGTTCCTTTAAGTACAATAAAAAAATCAGAAACAGAAAAACTTGTAAATATGGAAGAAGAGATCCATAAAAGAATTATAGGTCAAAATGAGGCTGTTTCTGTTGTGTGTAAAGCTGTAAGACGAGGAAGAATAGGGCTTAAAGACCCTAAAAGACCTATTGGATCATTCCTTTTCTTGGGCCCTACAGGTGTAGGTAAAACAGAGCTTGCAAAATCACTTACAGAAGTTCTTTTTGGTGATGAAAAAGCCATGATCAGAATTGATATGTCTGAATATATGGAAAAACACAGTGTGTCAAAACTTATAGGTTCTCCTCCGGGGTATGTTGGGCATGATGCGGGAGGCCAGGTTTTTGAAAAAATAAGAAGAAAACCTTATTCAGTTGTACTTTTTGATGAGGTTGAAAAAGCAGCTCCAGAAGTCTTTAATATTATGCTCCAAATACTTGACGATGGACATATTACAGATTCTGTAGGAAGAAAAGTAGACTTTAAAAATACTGTAATAATAATGACATCAAATATTGGTGCAAGAAGTATTACAAATAAAACAAAATTAGGTTTTTCAACAGCTTCAGAAAATGATAAAGACTACGAAGATATGAAGAAAAATGTAATGAATGAAGTAAAACAGGTTTTCAGACCAGAATTTATAAATCGTATAGATGACATTATAGTATTTCATCAGCTTAAAACAGAAGAACTTAAAGATATTACAGCTCTTATGCTTAACGAAGTATCAAAAAGAGTATTATCAAGTGTTTCTGTAGATTTAAAATTCAGTGATGAAATTGTATCATATATTACTGAAAAAGGATCGGATAAAGACTATGGTGCAAGACCTTTAAGACGTTATATTCAAACAAACATTGAAGATGTATTTGCTGAAGAATATTTATCCGGAAAATTTTCTAATAAAAAAGAAGTTATCTGTATTGTTAAAGATGACAAGCCATATTTTGAGGCAAAATAATAAAAAAAGACATCAATTATTTGATGTCTTTTTATTTTGGGTGTTTGCAATGTTTATAATATGTTTATAAATTATAAAATTTTTTCGTTTTATGCACAAGAATTGATTTTTATTCTTAGAGTATTATATTAATTTTCTAATCCTTTTTTAATTTTCCGCAAATTTCCTATTAAATAAAATTTTGTATTATAAATTCATAAAGTTAACAGATTTAAGGAGTGATTTTATGAATTTAAAAAAGCCTGAAGGGATAGATAAGGATAGCTTTTTAAAGAAGACCAAAGAAGTAAAACAAAAAGTTTTGGAAAATGAAAAAGTTAGAGTGGTAAGTGGTAAAATTTTTGCTACAAAAAAATCAAAGAGAATATTTTTTTCAGTAGTTGCAGTTGTACTTATAGGAACAATTTCTTTTTCCATATTTGGAGGGTCGTCTGAAACAATTATAAAAGAGCCTTCCGTAACAACTTTACAGCATGGAGATCTAAGCGAAAGAATAACGGCTTCTGGAACCGCAAGACCTGCCGAAACAAATTCTGTATTTATAGAAGTTTCACAAAAAGTAAAAGATGTTTTGGTAGAGGTTGGAGATGATGTTAAAGAGGGCGATGAACTTATTTCGTATGATATAGAGGACACAAAAAAAGAACTTGAAAATAAAGTAAGATCTGCTGAAATTGCTCTTGAAGATGCACAAAAAAGTTTAAACAGTCTTATTGAACCTGCAAGTGGTACAGAAAAACTTGATCTTGAAATGGCAGTATTAAATGCAGAAAAAACTTTAAGCACAGCAAAAACAGAACTTGAAAATGCTGATATTAAAATTTCTGAGGCTGAAAAAAAAGTTTCTGATACTAAAACAGAAATGGAAGTTAATCAAAAATTGCTTGATATGGGAGCAATAAGCCAGGTTGATTATGATACATCTGTACAAAATTATAACAATGCTTTGGCAGATTTAGAAACACAAAAAACAGACAAAACAGCAAAAGAAAGTGCTGTTAAAACAGCAGAACTCTCATTAGAAAAGTCAAAATTAGATCTTGAAAACGGAAATAATCGTCTTAATGATGATACAACAGCTTTAAATTATGAAAAACAAAAAAATGCAGTTGAGACTGCTCAAATGAATTTGGAAACAGCAAGAAGAAACCTTGAAAAACTTACAGAGATGACATACAGTCCTATAAATGGAACTGTAATCGAAAGCAGCGCTGTAGAAGGTGAAATGGTTACAGATTCTAAATCAATTATGACAATAGCAGATTTATCAAAAATAGAAATAGATGC
>CALWSX010000185.1 GCA_944384285.1 uncultured Lachnospiraceae bacterium | reverse complement strand
AAAGTGTTTATTAATTCATTGTAATAGATAGTTTCGAAATCACCGTTTTTATTTGTTAGTAATCTGAAAAAGCCTAAATTTGAGTAAAAATGATAATGTTTTTTCGTACCTAATTTTATTGCAATACTAACTGCTTCTTTTGCTTCTTTAAGAGATATATTACAGTCTTCTAAAGAATGTTTTTGAGATACTCCTAAATAAATTGACTGTGTATTAAAGAAACGATTAAAAAGTTGATTTAATGTCTGTATTTTTTGCTGAATATTTGAAATTGATGAACCTATAAACAGTAAGAACTGATCATGTTCATAATCAAAGATTATTAATTTATCTTTAAAATCAATATTGTTAAATAAATATGTTTCTAATCGTTTTAAGTCCATATCTCCATAATATTTATTATAACTGTTTTTGTCTAAAATTTTAACACAGCATAAATGGTAACTGGATTCAAAAATATGTCCTAAAACAATTTCGTATTTTAATTTGTTGGTTGATAAAATATCTTTTTTATCAAGTAAATCCTTAAGAAACAATTCTTTCATACGAGAGTTATCTTGATATGCATCTTTAAAAAGTCTTGATTTTAATAACATAATCTGTACCAAAAGTACAATTTGTAAATTTAATGAATGGGATATGTGCTTCGTTTCTTTTGGAAGTAATACCATTACCCCTCTGAAAAAGATACCAAACTCAGATGTAGAAAAATACCAAATATTATAATCTTGTAATTTCCATACATAATTTTCCAAGTTATTTCCTTCGTTCTGATTTGAAATAAGTGTATAGCTTTTTGATTTTTCAAACTTAAGATTATTTATAGAAATATCAGGGAAATCATCACTTTTATCAATGATTGATTCATTAATATCAACTAAGGCTATAGGGGCGTTTATAACCTGAGAAATCTGATTTGCTATATCTTTAAAAGATGTATCTTTAAGCAAAATTTGAATTAAGAATAATTGGAATTTTTCTATGTTTAATATTTTATCAGACTGGTTTCTTAAAATTGTTTCGTTGACAGGGTTCATTAAGTCACTCCAGCTATATCTGTCAGGTACAACTATTATAGGTAATTTTAAACTGTCAGCGTGTTTTATGAATTTGTCTGATATATAGGATGTAAATTTTGTTTTTGTCACAATACCTGCACATTTTCTTTGTTTTAAACTATCTAAAAAGTTTAAAGGAATATTGTGTTTAAAGAAATTTCCTATAATTATCAATTCGTGTGGTTTGCACCATAAATCAACATCCATTATGTCCATAACGGTTATGCTTTTTATACGCTCATGTGGATCATGATTTTTTGTTAATGTAGATCCTTCTGTAAAAGGCGGAATTCCAAGTAAAACTGATAAGTTTAATTCCATAAAATAAAATCTCCTATCATGGAAAAATTATATGCCGAATAATCTTGTAAGTAAAACTATTATAGGTAAACAAATAATTGTTTTTTTTAAAAAGATAGCCAATAATCCGCGGAATTTAATTGGCATTTTAGATGATAAAATTAAAGTACCAACTTCTGTCATATAAATAATCTGTACTAATGAAAGTATACCAATTACAAAACGTGTTTCGTAAGATGCTATTTTTGCACCTAAAACAGCAGGTAAAATCATATCAGTAAATCCTACAATAGTAGCAGGAGCGGCAGCAAAAGCTTCTTCTAAACCTAATAAGTTCAAATAGTGTCCAAATGGTAATGAAAGTATGTTAAATAAAGGTGTATCATTTGCAAAAATACATGCAATTACACCATAACACATTACGGTTGGTGTTAATGTAAAAATAATGCCTGAAAACATATTTATACCATCTATAATAATGTGCTTTGGATCAGGACCGCTTTCAGCTTTTTTAACAGCCAAATGAAGAGCCCATGATGTTTTTTTAGCTCCAGCAGGAATTTCTTCATCAATTTTCTTTCCGACTGCTTCATAATAAGTATTTGGATAACGTGAAATAGGCGGAATTCTAACCATAATTATAGATGAAATAACTCCTACAATGGCAAGTATAAGATAAAAAATTGCAAAATTGTCATCAACACCTAACATCGCAGCAACTACAAGACAGAAAGGTAAAGATGCTGCAGAGAAACATGTTGCAATAGTAATTGCTTCACGTGCATTATAAAACCCTTCTTCATACTGTTTTGAGGTTAAAATAACACCTACATTACAGTTTCCTATCCATGATGCAAGCAAGTCAATTGTTGATCTTCCCGGAATTTTAAAAAGAGGTCTTGTAAAATCTTTAAGCAATGTACCGATGTATTCCATAATACCATAGTTCATTAATAACGGCATTGTAAAACTAGCAGCAAAGAACCATGCTATCAATGTTCCCAAAAGTTCCATCATCATTATTCCATTATCTTCATTATATACAAGAGGTATTCCTATTTTAAAATAACACATAATTACAAAACAGGCTGCAATAATTCTTACTCCTAAATAGAAATTAGAAGATGAAAAATTAGATTTTATATATGAATTTTTTGCAAATCGAGAGTTAGGAAACAGTCTAACAAGAATAGAAAGTACAGCACTTATACACACTAAAATGGTAATAAGAGGAAGTGCAATAGGCTTTATAATAGCTGCTAAGCCATTTGAAATAAAACCAATAAGTATATCAACTTTTCCATCTATATAAATAGGAAATAAAAATATTAATATACCTAAAAGAGATGGGAGTATAAATTTTAATAATTGTTTTTTTGTAGGTTTAGGTAGATTGTTGGATGGTGTGGTCATAAATTAATTTAGACAAATTTTAATTTGTCCTTCCTCCTTTCTAATACAACTAAAGGTATAAACGAAAGAATATAATAAATATAAAAAAATAGACAAATAAAACTAAGAAAATAAATGTAAAAATAAATAAAAGGAAATAATATTTTTTTTATAATACATAAAGTAAATATAAATAAAAATAAAAAAAATGTCAATATTATAGAGGTCATAATTATGTTAAAATTTTGGCATTCTTGTCGAAAAAATAACGATATTGTATAAACATACTAAATGGTGAAGCTTACATTGTATGTTAAGACGATTGAAAAGTCTGTTTATTGATTTATAATTAAGGGTGTAAAGGATAAACGAAACGAAACGAATAATTTTTAGGAGGAAAATAAAAATGATGAAATCAGTATTTCAAGGAAGAGACTTATTATCAACAAAAGACTACACAAAAGAAGAATTAATGTACTTAATAGAGTTTGCAGAACATTTAAAAGAATTAAAGAAAAACAGAATTCCACATCGTTATCTTGAAGGAAAAAACGTTGCTTTAATTTTTGAAAAACCATCAACACGTACACGTTGCTCATTCACAACAGCTTGTATCGATCTTGGCGCTCATCCAGAATACTTAGGAAAAGGCGACATTCAGTTAGGTAAAAAAGAAAGCGTTCGTGACACAGCTTTAGTATTATCATCAATGTTTGATGGTATTGAATACCGTGGTTTTGATCAGTCATTAGTAGAAGAATTAGCTGAATATTCAGATGTTCCTGTATGGAACGGTTTAACAAACCAGGAACACCCAACACAGATGTTAGCTGACTACATGACAATGAAAGAAGAATTTGGCACATTAGAAGGCAGAACAATCGCTTACATGGGAACAGGCGATAACAACGTATGTAACTCAATCGTAATCACAGGTGCTATTTTAGGTGTTAACGTAACAGTTGGTTGCCCTAAAGAACTTGCTCCACGTAAAGAAGTTTTAGATTTAGCTAACGAATTTGCTAAAAAATCAGGTGCTGTTATCAAAGTAACACATGACCCAGCTGAAGCTGTAAGAGGTGCAGATGCTATTTACACAAACGTATGGGCAGCTATGCATGAAGAAGCAATCTTTGCTGAACGTGTTAAATTAAACAGACCATACCAGGTAAATGCTGAATTACTTAAAAACGTAGGAAACGATCACTACATCTTATTACACTGCTTACCAGCATTCCACAACACAGAAACAACATTAGGTAAAGAAATCGAAGAAAAATATGGTGTATCAGAAATGGAAATGACAGACGAAGTATTCTATGGACCACACGCTCGTCAGTTCCAGCAGGCAGAAAACAGAATGCATACAATCAAAGCTATTATGGCTGCTACATTAGGTAACTTATTCGTTCCATCAGTAAAATAATTTAGACTTACATTTGAGTTTGACTTTAGAATTTAAACATATTAACTTTTAGAAAAAAAGAGTACAAAACAAAGTAAGGAAGTGAATATTTTGGGGACTAAAGAAAAGAAGAAAAAACAATTTAAATCACCTAATGCCTACCTTGTAATCTTTGGCTTTATAGTATTTTCAGCAATATTAACATGGATTATTCCTGGTGGAGAATATGCATTAGATGAAGCAGGTAATGCGATTGCCGGTACATATCAGACAGTAGCATCTAATCCACAGGGGCTTTGGGATGTATTTATGTCACCACTTATCGGTATGGTTGGTGGCGACGGTATTAGTGGTGCTATCGCTATTTCTCTTGCTATTATGCTCTTTGGTGGATTCCTTGAAGTTATGGACGCATCAGGCGCATTAAAGATTTATTTAAAACGTGTTGCTATGAGCACACAGAAAAACTACCATATTTTAATTTGGGTTTTAGTTTATATTATGGGTGCCCTTGGTACTACACAGGGATCATATGAAGAAGGTTTCGTATTCTTATTAATCTTCCTTCCTATTATCTTATCTTTAGGATTAGATACAATGGTTGCAGTTATGATCGTTGCTCTTGGTACACAGGCTGGATGTCTTGCATCAATTATTAACCCATTTGCAACAGGTATTGCAGCAGGTATTGCTGGTGTAAGTGTTGGTAATGGTATTCTTGTAAGATGTATCTTATTTGTATTAATCTTAAGCTTAGTATCATTATATATCTGCCGTTATGCAGACAAAGTTAAAGCAGATCCAACAAAATCACCACAGTATTTCCGTTTGGAAGAAGACCGTGCAAAATTCTCAAGTGGAAATGATGACGGTAACGCTGCTCCAACAAAAGCACAGAAAAGAACAATTATTATCTTTATTTTATACTTCATTATAATGGTACTTGGATGTATTCCTTGGACATCATTAAATGAAAACTTTACATTCTTCTATACATTAAAAGACTTTATCGTAGGTATTCCTGTTTTAGGTAAAGTTATTGGTACAAGCATTACACCATTTGGTGATTGGTACTTCAACGAAATCGGTTTATTAGCTATTTTCGCATCAATAGCTGTATGTGCTGTATGTAAAATTGATGTTAACACAGGTATTGATACATTTATTAAAGGTTGTGCAAGCGTTGTTTCAACAGCTTTAATCGTACCTGTAGCTAGAGGTATTCAGGTTATTATGACAAACGGTATGATTACACCAACAATCTTACATTTTGGTGAAACATCATTAGCATCATTACCTTTAGTATTATTCCTTATCATTTGTATGATTTTCTACTTAGTATTGGCTTCATTTATGCCAAGCTCAACAGGTTTAGCAGCAGCTACAATGTCAATCATGGCTCCTTTAGCAAGATTTGCAGGTGTTGACGAATCAGTTATGATCCACATCTACAATATTGCTCTTGGTATTGCAAAAATGATTATGCCAACATCTATCGTAGTTATGACTTGTACTTCAATGTGTGGTATCAGCTATATTCAGTGGGTTAAAACAAACTGGAAAGCAGTTGCAACTTTCTTAGTAGTATCACTTGCAGTTGTAATTGTTTCAGCTGTTATCTAATAAGCACAACAAATATAAACTAAATTTTTGGTTTAACTTTTACTTAATTATTACTATTATATATAAAACATTTTTCTAAATAAAAACCTAATTACTGTTGGAGTCGGTCGGTTTTATGTCTCCAACAGTAATTAAGATAATATAAGACTAAACTTTAAATTTATAAGTTGAAAAATTGAAAAAACTTTATTACTTTTAGACTTTTACTTGTTTTAGAAAACAAGTTTGAAATATAAATTTTCTCGGTATCTTTTAAAAAAAAGACACCATAATAAATGTAAAATATAAGATAATGCAGCAATAAAGGAGGTTACATTATGTCAGAAAAAGTATATGTAAGCAATGCTACAAATGAATTAAAAAAAGTTATGGTATGTTCACCAAAATACTATACTTTCAATGGTATTAACGTTATTACAAAAAAATGGATGGATTCAGGCGATACAGAACAGAACGATGTTATGGTTGCTGAATGGCAGACATTATTAGATGCTTATCGCGCAAACGGTGTTGAAGTTGTTGAAATCGAAGCAGATCCTAACAATCAGGTTATGACATTTGCTAGAGACTTCGGTGCTATGATCAAAGAAGGCGCTATCATTGGTAAATTCCGTCACCCAGCTCGTCAGGTTGAAACAGTTCAGTATGAAGCAAAATTAAAAGAACTTGGTGTTCCAATCGTTGCAAGAGTTAACGCTGGTTGCTTCGAAGGTGGAGACTTCTGGATGATCGACGAACATACATTAGCTTTTGGTTTAGTTGACCGTACAGATGAAGCAGGTATTGCAAACCTCAGAGAACAGTTAGCAAAATATGGTTACACAGTAGTTGGCGTTCCATGTCCTCCAGACAACTTACACTTAGACATGGTATTCAACATTGTTGCTCCTAAAGTATGTTTAGCAGCTACAAGCCAGTTACCATACAACTTCCTTCAGATGTTAAAACGTCGTGGATTCACAATTATCGATGTTGCTGCTGAAGACGTATTCAAACACGGATGTAACGTACAGGCTATTGGTAACAACAAAGTTATCGCTATCAAAAATAACAAACACATCAATGACAAGATGAGAGCATTAGGCATTGAAGTTATCGATGTACCATTTGATCAGATTTTACATGCTGGCGGTGGCCCTCACTGCTTAACATATCCAATCGAAAGAGCATAATTGACTATGAAAATATTAATTAGTGATTATGTAGATTCAATGATGCCTTATCATGACTTAGAAATCAAAACCTTGAAAGAGGGCCTTGGTGATGATATCGAAGTTGAAGTATATGTTTATAGTGATGATAAAAGAGAAGAATTCTATGAACATTTAAAAGATGCAGATGCTTTATTAACAGCATTTATTCAGATGAATGAAGAGGCACTTGATCATGCACCAAACTTAAAAGTTATTTCTATTAATGCTACAGGTTTTGACAATGTAGACTTAGATGCAGCTGATAAAAGAGGAATCGGTGTTTGCCCTGTAGGTGAATACTGTACACAAGACGTAAGTGAAACAGCTATTGCATATATGATGGCATTAAATAAATATCTTAAAGGTTACCAGAAAATGATCGATGTAGATCATAACTGGGACTATGCAGGATTACCTGCAAACCCAAGAATTGAAAACCAGACATTAGGTATTGTTGGTTTTGGTAAAATTGGTAAATGTACAGCTAAAAAAGCAAAAGGTTTATGTGCTGAAATCATCGCTGTTGACCCAAATGTTGATAAAGAAGTTGCAGACAGCTTAGGCGTTGAACTTACAACAAAAGAAGATTTGTTAAGACGTTCAGACATCATTATCAACCATATGTGCTTGACACCAGAAAATCATCATTATTTCAACTCAGAAACTTTTGCAATGATGGAGAAAAAACCAATCTTCATCAACTTAGGTAGAGGTTTAAGCGTAGATGAAGGAGCTTTACAGTATGCTCTTGATAACGGACAGATTCGTGCAGCAGGTATGGACGTATTATACGACGAAACACCTGATTTAGCTAATCATCCATTAGTTGGTAGAGATAATGTTCTTATTACACCACACTCAGCATTCTACTCAACAACATCTACAGAAGATTTAATGAGATTATCTTCATTAAATATTGTATACTTCTTAACAGGTAAAATTGAAAAAGTATTCAAATTAGTAAACTTAAAAAAATAATACTGACCTATTAAAATCTTTTGCTAATTTAAGGTAACAGTAAAAATGTAAAATAGTGATTCATGGCGTTTTGAGAGTTAATGTCTCGGGGTGTTGTGAATCACTTTTTCATTATTTTTGATAAATAAAAAGAGATTTCAAAAAATGAAATCTCTTTTTTTGTTTTATTTGAATAATTAATAAAAAATCATAATGTTATTAAATTTTATCTTAATAGTATATATATTATAAATCTATATAATAGATTGAGTAATATTATTTTTTTGAAAAGGCTTTTTTATAAAGTTCCATTTGTTCAGGAAGGTGAGTTATATAACCTATAGGGATTTTGTTTTCAGTTGCTTTTATAATTTCTCTTGTACCATTTTCACCAAATGCACCACATAACTCAATGCAGCCTACGCCTTCTTCACATAATTTTCGTGCAGTTTCGCAGGCTTCTTTAATATCAGATACACCTATAATCTGAGATATTCCGTTGTGTATAGAAGCTTTGTCTTTTGTAACATCAAATATTTTACCCATTATAATAAATGCAAATTTCATGATTTTCTCCTTTCAAATAAGTATGTT
>CALWSX010000184.1 GCA_944384285.1 uncultured Lachnospiraceae bacterium | reverse complement strand
TAACAATTATGTTTTCAGCATCATCAAATTCTTTTTCAAAATCAGCAGGAGCAGGGCAAGCAGAACTTGTTTTTCCTTTGTATTCTCCAAGCTTTTCGATTAAAACGCTTATATCAGTTTTAGCGTCATCAATATATTCATAGTCACCAATAAGGATTTTTAAAGGTACACAAGCATATCCAATATCCTGTGAATTGGTGTCTAAAGAATGAATATCACATCCAGAGTCAGTAATTATTTTCCATTTCATTATTTTCTATCTCCTTAAATAGTATTGAAAAACTATCTATAAAGTATTCGATACTATATTACAGTGTGAATTCAACCTTGTCAAGATATTTTGGTATAATTGTATCTAATTTTTGCCACCAAAATAAAATTTATATATTTTAAAGCTTGTTCCTAATTTTATTTAATACTTTTTTTTCGCATCTCGATACTGATACTTGAGAAATACCTATAATTTTAGCCGTTTCACTTTGTGTTTTATCCATAAAATATCTTAAAACAATTATTTGTCTTTCTTTTTTATCTAAAGTAGAAATTATTTCTTTTAAAGCAATCTTTTCATCTATAAGAGTTTCATCATCTTTTGATTTTAACTTATCCACTAAATAAGTCTCGTTACCATCATTTTGGTATACTTTATTATATATAGATAAAACCTCGTTTCCGGATTCAAGAGCATAAATAAGTTCATCAACGGAAATATTAAGTTCTTTGGCAAGATCGGATATGCTTGGCTCTATACCTCTTTCATTTTGTAATTTGTCACGTATATATTTTGCTTTTTGAGCAATTTCTTTTGTAGAACGGCTTATTTTAATCATACCGTCATCACGCATAAATCTTTTTATTTCTCCTATAATCATAGGGACTGCATATGTTGAAAATTTTACATTAAAAGAAAAGTCAAATTTGTATATACATTTTAAAAGACCAATACTTCCTATTTGAAATAAATCGCAAGGTTCATAACCTCTGCCATAAAATTTTTTTACAATACTCCAAATTAAACCGCTGTTTTGTTTTATAAGGATTTCTTTTGCTTTTTCGTCGCCTTTTTGAGCTTTAAGAATCAAAGAAACACTTTCGTCCAAATAAAATCACCCCACTTTTAAGGACAGGATATAATTAAAAATTTAATCCTCATCATTAGAAGATATTTTTTTAGTTAAAATAATTTTTGTTCCTTTCCCTTCTTCTGAAATGACTTCTAAACTATCCATAAGCATTTCCATAACGGTAAAACCCATTCCAGATCTTTCAAGTTCAGGTTTTGATGTGAAAAGGGGAGTTCTTGCTTTTTCTATATTTGATATACCTTTGCCATAGTCTGTAATTTCTATATGTAATATCCCGTCATTAAGGGCGCAGAGCATTGAAACTTCACCATTTTTTTCATCGTAGCCATGAATTATGGCATTTGTTACTGCTTCTGATACAGCGGTTTTTATATCAAGAAGGTCATTTAATCCTATATCTGTACTGCTTACAAAAGAAGATACAATCATACGTGCAAGAGATTCGTTTGTGGAGATTGCTTTAAAGTTTGATAAAACATAATTTTCATAATTCATTAATTTGTACCTCCTAAAACACAGATTGCCGTTTCTAAATCTTTATAAAAATCTATAATCTTATTTAGACCTGACATTTCAAAAATTTTTTTTACGGTTTCGTTTGCCTCAGCAACAATAACTTTACCGCCTGAAAATTTTACTTTTTTATATCTTCCTATTACCATTCCTATTCCGGAACTATCCATAAGAGATACTTTTTTAAAATCAAAAACAATGTTTTTACATCTGTATTTAAAATAGTCGTCATCTATTTTTTCACGTACTGATTCGGCAGTATGGTGATCAATTTCGCCTTTTATAACAACTATTAAGTTGTTTTCTTTTTTATAAGTTTTTAAATTCATGTAATATCCCTCCTTATAATTTCATAAATTAGACCCAAAATTGTTAATGCCTTTAAATAAAATGTTTTAAAAATCGACATAAAAATAGGACAAGCCTTAAAAATATAAAGCTTGTCCCAAAGTTTTTGTATAAAATTAAGATATATTGTAAAAAAATGAGTTTTTTAGTAAAAATAAAATTATGCTCTTGCAAGACCATCAACAGAAAGTATAACACCTGAAATATAGCTTGCCATATCACTTGCTAAGAAAAGAAATGCGTTTGCGATATCTTCTGGTTCACCAATTCTTCCAAGAGGTATTGTTGCAACAAGGTTTTTAACCATTTCCGGTGGAAGTGCTGCAACCATATCAGTATTAGTAACACCAGGAGCTACGGCATTAACTCTTATATTATCTTTTGCAAGTTCTCTTGCAAGAGATTTTGTAAGTCCGTTTACAGCAAATTTAGATGTTGGGTATCCACAGCCTGATGGTTGTCCATAAATACTTACCATTGAACTTGTATTTAAAATAACGCCGCCGCCTTGTTCTTTCATATAAGGAGCTACAGCTTTTGAGCAATTAAATACAGCATTAACGTTTAAGTCCATAATTTTTACAAAATCAGCTGGATCATAATCATAAAGACTTGCACGAGCTGAAATTCCAGCATTATTAACCAATATGTCAATTTTTCCGTATTTTTCATAAATTGTTTTAAAACTTTCACTAATAGAATTAAAATCAGAGAGGTTAGGATAAATTCCTGATATTTCTGAGTTTGGGAATTCTTCGTTTAAAGTCAATAAAGCTTTGTCTACAGATTCTTTTTTTGAACCACAAACAACAACTTTTGCACCATTTTCCAAGAATTTTTTAGCAATAGCTAAACCAATGCCTCTTGTAGAGCCAGTTATAATTGCAACTTTGTTTTTTATCATATTTTAGCCTCCTGTCATTTAATTTATAATAAATTGATAAGAAATAAAAAATATTGTCAACCTCCAATAAAGAAACAAATCCCTCTGCAGGGCGCAGAGGGACATAGAAATTTTATGAATCTTTATTAAGTTTATAAACAAGTGTCATAAGACTTTCTGTTAAGTGAACATTTTCAACAATAACGTCATCTGGATGAGGAATATCTATATTTGCAAAATTCCAAATAGCTTTTACACCACATGAAATTACGGTTTTAGCAACTTCATCAGCACAAGTTTTAGGCACAGCAATAACAACTATATCTGTTGGATATTTTGTAAGATATTCAGATAAGTCCGAAACGCTGTATACATCAATACCATTAACTTTTTT
>CALWSX010000183.1 GCA_944384285.1 uncultured Lachnospiraceae bacterium | reverse complement strand
GTCTGTATGAATTTATTATATCATCACCTATGGCGATGTTCATACCTAATATGTTTTGTCACAATATATGTATATTTAATATATGAGTATTATATAGCAGGTGAAAATGTAAGAGTATATAACATTTTTGTATCCGTAGTGCTTTTTGTAACAGTACTCTTTGCAAACTTTGCAGAGTCTGTTGCTGAGGGTAGAGGAAAAGCACAAGCTGCAAGTCTTAAAAAGACTCAAAAAAATACAAGTGCAAGATTAATTAAAAAAGATGGTACAGAAGAAACAATTTCATCAAATGAATTAAAAAAAGATGATATTGTACTTGTATATGCTGGAGAGGTAATTCCGGGTGATGGAGAAGTTATAGAAGGTATTGCATCTGTTGATGAATCTGCAATTACAGGTGAGTCTGCACCTGTTGTAAGAGAGTCTGGTGGAGATTTCTGTTCTGTAACAGGTGGTACAACAGTTGTTTCTGACTGGTTAAAAATTCGTATAACATCAGAACCAGAAAATAGCTTCCTTAATAGAATGATTGCTCTTGTTGAGGGTGCATCAAGAAAGAAAACACCTAATGAAATTGCCCTTAATACATTGCTTGTATCACTTACAATAATATTCTTAATAGTTATAGTTACACTTTATCCTATTGGACTTTTCTCAGGAGTACAGCTTCAAACATCAACACTTATTGCTCTTACTGTATGTCTTATACCTACAACAATAGGCGGTCTTCTTTCGGCAATAGGCATTGCTGGAATGGATAGAGTAACAAGATTTAATGTAATTGCTATGTCTGGTAAAGCTGTTGAATCTTGTGGTGACGTAGATACAATGATACTTGATAAAACAGGTACTATTACATATGGTAATCGTATGGCGGCAGACTTTTTTACAGTTGGTAATGTAAGTAAAGAAGAGCTTATAAGATGTGCTGCACTTACGTCTGTTTTTGATGAAACACCTGAAGGAAAATCAACTTTAGACCTTGCTAAAAAATTTGGTTATATAGAAGAAAATACAGAAAATTCAAAATTTATTGAGTTTACAGCTCAAACAAGAATGAGTGGTATTGACCTTCCGGACGGAACTAAAATCCGTAAAGGTGCAGCAGAATCAATAGAAAAATACGTTTCACAGTTAGGTGGTCAAATTCCAAATGATCTTAGAGAAAAAGTTAATGAAGTTTCATCACTTGGAGGTACACCTCTTACAGTTTGTATAAATAACCGTATACTTGGCGTAATTTATCTTAAAGATACTGTTAAACCGGGTATGACAGAAAGATTCGAAAGACTTCGTGCTATGGGTATAAAAACAATTATGTGTACAGGTGATAACCCGCTTACAGCAGCAACAATAGCAAAAGAAGCCGGTGTTGATGGATTTATTGCAGAATGTAAGCCTGAAGATAAAATTGATGTTATTAAAAAAGAACAGGCAGAAGGTAAAATTGTTGCCATGACAGGTGACGGTACAAATGATGCTCCTGCTCTTGCACAGGCAAATGTTGGTCTTGCTATGAATAGTGGGACAACAGCGGCAAAAGAGGCTGCTAATATGATTGACCTTGATTCTGATCCTACTAAAATTCTTGAGGTAGTTGAAATAGGTAAACAGCTCCTTATTACAAGAGGAAGTCTTACAACATTCTCAATAGCAAATGATATTGCAAAATATTTTGCTATAATTCCAGCTATGTTTATGATAGCTATACCTGAAATGGATGTACTTAATATAATGCATCTTCAAACACCATACAGTGCAGTACTTTCAGCACTTATATTTAATGCTATTATAATACCAGCTCTCATTCCTCTTGCTATGAAGGGTGTTAAATATCGCCCAATGTTATCTTCAAAGATGCTTGCAAGAAATATGATGATTTATGGTGTTGGTGGTGTAATAACTCCTTTCATCGGAATAAAAATTATTGATATATTAGTAAATCCACTACTTACAGCAATAGGTCTTGGATTATAAGGAGGTTATTTAATATGGATAATAATAAAAAAAGTATGGTACAGGCTATAAAACAGCCTGTACTTATAACACTTATATTTATGGTAGTTTGTGGTATTATTTTTCCCCTTGGAATGACTGCTTTGGCAAATGTTATTTTGCCAAAACAGGCAAATGGCAGTATTGTATATGCTGATGGTGAAGCTGTTGGTTCGAAATGTATAGGACAGGAATTTTCAAAAGATTATTTCTTAAAAGGTAGACCTTCTGCTTATCACTATAATACATATACTAAAGCAGAAAATGGAAAAATGTATTTTTCAGATGGTAATGAATTTGCAGTACCTTCATCTGGTTCAAACAACTATGCACCTTCAAATCCTGATTTAATAAGCCGTATTGAAGCTGATACACAGAATATAATGAAGTTAAATACAGGAGTAAATAAAGAAGATATACCAGCAGATTTATATACAGCCTCAGGCTCAGGTCTTGACCCTCATATTTCTGTTGAGTCTGCCATGTTACAAATACATACTATTTCAGAAAATTCAGGTATAAGTGAAGAAAGACTTAAAGAAATTATTGATGAAAATACAAGTGATAAACTTTTAGGTGTTTTTGGAGCCAAAGTGGCAAATGTACTTGGTGTTAATATGGAGATTGCAAAGGAAATGGGTATTGTTTCGGAGATAAATAAATAAAGGGGGATATTTTATGTTATATCCATATAAAGAAACTTTTGTAGACAAATTTAAAATTTCAAAAAATGTTTGTAATTTATCACCTGTAAAACTTATTGCATATCTTGTTAATGGATTGAATACACACATTAACACTAAACCTAATATATATTTTAACTATAATAAAAAAGGTATATATATTTCATATAAAAATTCTGCTTTTATAATAGATGATATTTTTGAATTTTATTGAGAAATTTTAGCAAGTATAAGCAATAAATGGGATATATCAATTCAGGGTACTGATTTTAACAACAGAAATATTATTCTAAAAGTTTCTTTGGAAGATAATTATGCTCTTTGTTATAAATATAGTTTTTCTGAATATGATGATGATACAATAGAAAACTTCTTTTTAAATATTAACTTTGATAGTATAGAGATTACACAGACCGTATATGAAATAATATCAAAAATAAATAAGGGCTGTTCTGTAATACCTATTCAATGGAAAAATTATAATTTCATAAAAGAATATAATCTTACAGATAAAGATACAGGTTGTTTATTTTGTTATATATATATTTAGATAGAGATGTAAACGATAAAGAAAAATTATGTTCTTTAGATTTTTATGATAAAAAATCTTTATGGAAATCTTTTTTAAAAGATAATATGGAATATTTTGAGTTTAGTTGGCTTTGGAATATAATTAAAAGTGGTGAAAAATTTTCTGTTTCAGAGTGGGTTTTATCTTTAGAAGATGTAATAAAAGAAATAAATTTTAAAATTATAAATGACTATGATAGATTTGAAATATTTAATAGTAAAGGAGAAAAACTTTTTTTTAGTTCGGATTTTGATTCTGATGCAAAAAAGGTTTTTTTAAATATACTTATTCCTCAAAAATTTTACAAATAAATTATATTAGATTAAATTTATAATATATAATTAATAAAGTGGAACCTAATATAAATATAAATCTATAGTAGATATAAAATACAGACACTTTAAAAATAAAATATATGAAGTTATAAGAATAGTTATGTTGTATATATAGTTATTACATTTATGAGCAAAAAGATGAAGTCAGGGAATGCTGTCAGAGCAGTTTCAAACTTCGGCTGAATTTTGTCTGCAAGACAATGGATATCATGTGCAGGATCAAAACCAAAGGCTGTGATATCCTTTCCTCTGATAACATCAAGGCAAAAAATATAACAGAAGGCGACTGGTCAGATGAAGCCATTGATACCTTTATGCTAGTATTAGATATGTGGGAGTTTTACGGTGAGTACGGAATTCAAGAGTTTTATAGCGATTTTGATGAGAAATTTCTAACAATAGAGTTTTATGGATGCGGAAGATGGTCATTTTAAGGCACGCTTGCCTCATTTGAGGATTGGACAAGGGACTGCCTTAAAGAAAAGTCTAAAAAGTCAAACGGTGAGCTACTTCACAATCTTACAGAGGAGCAGTATGAAGATTTCTTTAAAATAATGTTTTAAAATAGTCTTATTATTGAGATTGATTTTGAGGATAAGGAAGAAGTTTTTGGTTTTCATATTCATGAAATCGGTCAGTTTACTTCCAATGGCGGAAGCCGCTTAATCTATAATATCATCAAATCTGAAAATATTGTGTCTTCTTGGGATGGATATGGCATAAATGCTCTGAATGCTGCAGTGGATTTTTTTGAAAACTTCCTGTCAGATGTAAACAGAATTAAGTTGTGTAAGTGGATTAAAAATAACGTTGAGCCTACCGATGTATCTGAAAATAATGATTATTATTGGAAAATTATGAATTGTTTTTGTAGTTATGGAGAGGATCCGTTTTGTCGCTTATTCCTTAAATTTTCCTCTGATACAGATGTATGGGAAGTTTTTTCAAATTCATACAAGTATACGTGAGGCTTTACGGTAGAAGAAAACATAGATGAATATGATGATTACGACGAAGAGAATGATGATGATTACGACTGCAAAGATGATGAAGATGAGTGCGAAGAAAATGTAAACTCATGGGATACGGAGCTTAGCTATCCTACAGAAGATATAGAAAGCCTCGAATTTGAAGGAAAAGCATTTGTACTTACAGGTGATTTCCAAAACTATGATGGTGACAAAAAGCTGTTGAGGAAATGATTGTTTCAAAGGGCGGAAGATG
>CALWSX010000182.1 GCA_944384285.1 uncultured Lachnospiraceae bacterium | reverse complement strand
ATATCCGAGAATAAACTGGCTTTCGGCAGGAGAGTTTACAAAGTTTTCAACTGTTGTAATAAGCTTTCCTATCATATTTTCTTCAGTTGTGGCAATAACTTTTCCTTCTTTTTCGATAACACTTAATTCTTTACGAGTAATATTTTTAAGTCCATCGATAGTGTTTTGTAAAATTTGATTAGAAATCATAGATAGTTTCACCCCGAATATAATTTTCTTTACATTTTTTCTTGTATACTTTTACCCAAAAATCTCTTACAGAACTATTTTATTACAAAATGCCAAAAAAATAAAGGTTTTTTATCAAAAAAATAAACATTTTTTTGTATTTTTTTTTTATTATTACAAATATTGATAAATATAAATCCCATTTATTGTAACAATTTTGAGAAAAAAATAACCAAAAATAAAACTAGACGTATTTTTGTTACATACTTTGGAAACCTTCACCAAGAACCTCTTTACTATCCATTAAAATGATAAAAGCCTTATTGTCAATTTTGTTTACAATAGCTTTTATTGCGGTTATCTCTTTTTGGTTAAAAACACATAAGAGAATTTCTTTGCTTTCTCCTGTGTACATTCCCTTTCCGTACAAAGATGTTACACCCCTGTCAACATCATTTAAAATTGCGTCCGCAATCTCTTTTGATTTGTCAGAAATTATTACAGCTGTTTTTGCGAAATGCATACCTTCAACTATAGATTTTATACATTTTGTACAAATAAAGATTGTAATTATACCATACATGGTTTTTTCTGCGCCAAATATAAAAAATCCAAATAAGATTACAAGAGCGTCTACTATAAAAATAAGCTGTGATATGGATATACTTTTTATAAAATTATGAACTATAACTGCAAAAAGCTCTGTTCCTCCTGTTGTTGCAAAAGCACGTATTACAAATCCAAGTCCAGCCCCCATAAGTATACCACCATATACCGCAACAAGTGTCATATCTCCAACATATTTTGGAATTGGAGATGTATATACAAGTGCTACAGAAAGATAAAATGTTGCAAAAACTGTACGACCAAAGAAATTTTTTCCTATATACTTGTATGCCATTATAAATAAAGGAACATTAAATATAATATTTGTTATTGAAATTTCTAAACCATGTCCAAAAATTTTAGTTGTTAAAGCTTTTATTATAATTCCTAAACCTGTAACCCCACCTGTAACAACATCATTAGGTTCAAAAAAAACATTTATAGATATAGCTAAAAGAGTTACACCTATAATAATCATAATATAATCATAAATAATTTTTTGTTTTTCTGTTTTTATATATCTTTCCAAGCAATCACATCCTGTTTTTATTTTTTAATACTGTTAATGCAAATTTCGGAAGCTGCATCATTCTTTTAATTCTTGTAGGCTGTTTTATTAATCTGTAAAACCATTCAAGCCCCAATTTACAAAAAATATCAGGGGCTCTTTTTACTTTATCAGCCATAACATCAAAACTTCCACCAACGCCTATTGAAAGACCAGCACCAATTTCATCTTTATATTTATAGATCCATTTTTCCTGTTTAGGTGCTCCAAGTCCAACTAAAAGAAGGTCCGGTTTTAATGCCTTTATATCAGAAACTATTTTAACTTCTTCTTCTTTTGAAAAATATCCGTTTCTTGTTCCTACAATATTAAGTCCAGGATATTTTTTCATCATTTTTTCTGCGGCTTCTTTAGCAACCCCTGGTGCTCCGCCAAAGAAAAATATTGTTTTATGAGTATCTTTAAGTTCATTAAAAAGCCTCTGTGTTAAGTCATACCCTGCAACTCTTTCCGGGAGTCTTTTTTTTGTATATTTGGACGCCCATACAACTCCAATACCATCAGCTATAACCATATCTGATAAATTTAATATCTTCATTAATTCATCATCTTTTCTTGCTGCCATAACTATTTCCGGATTTGGAGTACATACCATATTATTTTTTTCTTGATCCATAAGTTCTATGGCTTTTTTAACAGCCTCGTCCATGGTTAAAACATCATAAGCCACTCCAAGTACTTTTGTTAAATTTCTCATATAACTCCACCTATTTTATTCCTTTTAAAATGTCATATAAATATTCTTCGTTTTTGTGTGCCGCTTTTTCCAAGTTTTCAGAATTATTTTTTAATATATCAACATATTTTTGTCTATTGTTTTCTACATCGGTTATTATATCCATTGTTTGATTAAAATCAAATTCATCTGTTTTTCCACCTTGCGGCATATTAAGTTTTTCAAGATAATACTCTATTTTAGGGTCATAGCTGAAACCTATAAGAGGAATATTCATTCTTGCCGCAAAAATAAGAGTATGAAGTCGCATACTTAAAATATAATCCATAAGACTTATCATTCCGATAAGTTCATAAGGTGAGTAAAGGTCTTTTAAAATATATGATTTATTTTTCATACAACTTTGAACCTTTTCACTTACCTTAACATCGTTAGGCTGATGCATAACAATAAAAACAATGGTTTTATTAAATTTTTCTGAAACTTCATCACATACTTTAGCAAAAAATTTAATAAAATTATCTTGATTTTTCCAGTTTCTTACAGATACACCCATAATAGGCTTGTCCGTTGGAATATTTGCTTTTTTAAGAAGATTTAATGCTTTATCTTTGCTTATACTATCCATTGTAAAAACAGGGTCAGCTGTAACAAATACTTTTTCGTTTTTTACACCCATACTTCTAAGATCTTCATAAGAACTGTTTTCTCTTAAAGTAATAAGGTCCGCTTTGCTCACAACCCATTTTACCATTCTTCTGTTTGTTTTCTTAGAAACAGGGCCAATGCCGTTTGCATAAAGCATAACTTTTTTTCTAAACATTTTTGCGGTAAGTATTATAGAAAGATAATACATCAATGACCTTGTACTTGTGGTATCCTGCAAAAGACTTCCACCACCGCTTAAAAGAAGGTCACAATTTTTAAGAGCTTTTAAAACTTTAATTAAACTAAATCTGTATACAACATCAAATCCATATTTTTCAAGTGTTTCCACAGGTGAATTTGATAAAACAACAATATCAATATTATCACCTAAATTTTCAATATTTTTATGAACTGATATTAAAATAGCTTCGTCACCTGAATTATTAAATCCATAATAACCCGACATAAGAACGGTATATTGTTTTTCTTTTGTTTGGCGCACTGCCATATCATAGGCTTTTAAGCAGTCATTTGTCATAGTTTTTATAGAATAATTATTTATAACAACTTCTCTGCCAAAAAGTCCAAGCTCATTACGTTCTTTCTGTGTCAAATCATTAAATGCTTTACAAACATCTGATAATATACTTTCTTTATTAGGAAGTTTTGCACCTCTGCAACAAAAGTTACTTTCTATTGAAAAATTGAGTTTTGTTTTATCAAAAATTCCTGTATAGCCTTCGTTACCTGAAAGAACAACAGTTTTTCCGCACGCCATAGCTTCAAGCGCAGCACGGCTTACACCTATAAATACATCAGAAACAGATATAATTTCATTAACATCTGTTCTTGGACCTGTCATTATTATGCATTCGTAACCTATTTTTTTATTCTGTTCATCTGAAAAAGCTTTTAATTCTTCAAACTTGCTTCCGCCACCAACAACAACTATTTTAAGTCTCTTTATTTCTTTTGAAAGAAATTCAGCTTCTTCCAAAAGAAGTTTTATTGTTAAAACAGTTTTTTCATCAAGTCGGCTTACATGAAGAAGAATTTTGTCATCTTTACTTAAACCAAACTCTCTTAAAACACTTTCATTTTTTTCTCTGATTGCAAATTTTTCAGTATCAATACCGTTAATAGTTAAAATAATGTCCTTTTTATGCACACCATAATTTTTTTGAAGGTACATTCTAATATCATCACTTACAGCAAGAACCTTTTGTCCCCAATTAGAAAGAAATTTTAAGAAAAAATTTGTTCTGAAAACACCATGAGCACTTGTAACAAAAATAAAGTTATCCTTTCTATGAAGAAGTCCACATAAAAAACTTGGTATTCTTGCATGAGAATGAACAATATCAACATTATTTTCTTTTATTATTCTTTTAAGCATAAAATATGATTTAATCATGCTTAAAATTTTTCTTTGATGCATTGGAACTTTATAATGTTTTATACCAACATCTTCAAGAGATTTTTCATAAACTCCACCATTTGAAGCTACTATGATTTCATGCCCTTCAGATTTAAGGTATTTTACAAGCTCAATTACATGTGTTTCAGCGCCACCAATATCAAGTCCCATTAATGCCATTAAAATTTTATATTTCATGACAAACCTCCGAACTAAATATTAATATCTAAAATAGAAACTTTAGGTTCAACAAACTTGGTATATACATCTGTTTTTCCGTTTCTTTTAAGTTCCACAACCCCAGATACAAAATATCCGTCATCTTTTTCCAAAATAGGTGCTTTAACCGTAACTTTTACAGTATAGTAATCAGGCTTTTCTCTTAAAACAAGCTCACCTTTATTATTTACAACTGCTTCTTTGTATGGTGTATGTTCTACATTTGTAATTTCGCCCATTAAAGCATTTGTTTTTTTGTCATAAACATTGTCTCCAACATGAAAAGCTTCAACTGTAGCCATTCTTACCTGTTCAACAACCATAGTATATTCTGATTCAACTGCATCTGCAGTAACTCCATTTGACATGTTTTTATTTACAAAACCAAATTTGTAAACAACAGCACCTATTATACAAACTATAACAACTATTACAATATAATCCAATATATTTAATTTTCTTTTCTTCATAGTTAAAACCCTCTCCAAAAAATTATTGTTCTGTATTTGCAGAATCTACAATATCAACATCAACAATATAGCTTTCTGCCGCAAAACCTTTAGATTTAAAGTAAAGCTGTTTTCCTACTTTTATTGTTTCTCCGTTTACAATTAAATCCTTTTCTGTTTCAACTGCATCTGCTTCTACTGTTACATAAACATTATATTTATCTTCAAGGTTATATTTTTCTATTACGTCTTTTACAGGATTATATTCTATCTTTGTTGAATTGTTATATGTTACATCTTTTATAACTCCAAGATATTCTCCTGTTGCACTGTTAAAAGCTTTGCTTCCTACTATAATTTTATCACATATTTCTTTTGCAACTTCTTTTCCTTCTATTGTAAATGTTATAGGAGTTGTATTATTTTCAACAGTTTTTGTACTTTTTCCTATTACAAGTTTGTATCCCAAAATTAACGCCAAAATAACAATTACAAGTATTATTACATCAATAAAATTAAATTTGATTTTCTTTTTATTTTCTCTAACCATAAATTATCCCTTCCAAGAAAAATATTATAAATTCTCTAAATACAATTTTTCAATTTCCTTAGTCATAAAATCTGCTGAAAACTTGTTTTTAACATACAAAGAAGAATTTTCTTTATATTTATTATAAAGATCAGTATCTTCATAAAGATTTAATATCTTTTTAGCAAGTAATTCTGCATCTTTTACCGGGAAAATTTCCCCGTTTTCACCAGCACATATAACTTCAGGTATACCACCTGTATTTGTTCCAATAACAGGAACTTCAAGTGCTAAAGATTCTATTAAAGAAATACTTAAAGCTTCACTTTCTGAAGTTAATACACTTAAATTTAAAACAGAAATAATATCTTCTACATTTCTCACAAACCCCATAAATTCTATATTTGATATATTCTCGTCTTTAACTTTGTTTATAAGAGTTTGTTTTAAACTTCCATCTCCTATAATCAAAAATTTAATAGGAAGATTTTTATTATTTATTATTTTTACAGCTTTTAAAAATGTATCGTGATCTTTAACTTTTTCAAGTCTTGCAACTATTCCAACATAAAAATATTCACTTGAAAGTCCAAAATTTTCTTTAATTACCTGTTTTTGTTCTTCTGTTTTTATTTCCGGAAGTTCAATACCGTTATATATAACTTTAATTTTGGATTCATCATTTCCGGCTTTAATCATGCTTTCCTTTACAGCATTTGAAACTGCAATTATTTTTCCGCTGTATCTGTTATTTATAATTCTCTTTACAAATCTTTTTACTATATTTCCACTTTCAGTTTCAATACAATGTTTTGTATTAATTACAAGTTTAACACCTGCTTTTTTTGCTGCAATTCTGGCCGAAAGACTTGCATGAGTATGAACAATATCCGGTTCTTCTTCTTCAAATATTTTTTTCAAAATTTTTATAGAGTTTTTATCATAAGAATTTTCACTAAGTTCATCAAGTTCCATTACGTAAACTCCAAAATCATCTATTTCTTTTGAAAGCATGGAACCTTTTGGAAGAATTACTGTAACTAAAAATTTATCTCTGTCATAATATTTCAAATAATTTAAAAGCCAACGACCTGCTCCACCGATATTTTTATCAGTTAGAACCTGAATAACTTTTATTTTCTTCATTTGTTTTTTTCACTCCTACTTTAACACAGGCTATACCTATTCCCATAATTACAAAGAATAATAAAACTATTTTATAATTAAACCATAAATTATCAACCATACCTTGCAAAAGAATACCTGAAAAACCTCCAAAAATTGCTCCAAGCATAAATTTATACTCTTTTTTTGTATTTCTTATTCCGTAATATAATTTTTGGAAAAACAAAAACAAAGAAATTATAAAAAGAGAAAAACCAATTATTCCAAGTTCTATAAATTCTTGTAAAAAGAGATTATGTGAATGATATGCAACCGCTGCCGCATACGAATATATTGGGTAAATTAAATTAAAAGCATCAACACCAATTCCAGTAACCCAATAATCTCTTAAAATATCCATACTTGCCTGATATATGGAAATTCTATAAAGCGATGATGAATCTTGCATAGTAACAGAACTTGCAAGTCTTTCCCAAATTCCCTGTGGCAAAATTAAAGGCATCGCAAGTAAAAGTATAATTCCTAAAACAATAAGTCTTTTTTCTGAAAGAAGTACAAAAAGACCTGCTGAGAATAAAAGACCAAGCATTGCACCTCTTGAGCTTGTAGCAACAAGTGAAAGAGAAAGAATTACAAAAAATACAAGGAAAATTCCCCTTTTTAAATTTGTATTTGCTTTCCAAAGCATTCCAGCACAAACAGATGCCGCAACAATCATATATTCTCCCATTACATTAGGATTTCCAAAAGTACCAAAAGCTCTTACAGTAATATTTCCAAAAGCTTCGGCATCAACCCATGCTTCGTCCATTACTGCTCCTGTTTTATACTGGAATAATCCATAAAGTGCTACTAAAACTGCTGAAATTAAAAATACGGTTAATACTCCGTCCAGTTTCTTTTCTGTATTTATAATTTCTTTTGCAACAAAGAATGTTGAAAAAAGAGAAACAAAAACAAAAAATACATATATAGAATTAGGCATATTGTAACTTGTGATAGCTGAAAACAAATATGCCAGAATAAATAAAAGCATAAACAAACCCAAAAATCCGGGTGCTTTAAATTTTATTTTACCAATTAAGACATTTATGATATATATTACAGCAGCTAAAAACGACAACCCCACAAGAATTATAGTTGGGAAAAAAGGTATGCCGAATACAACAAGATATAATAATGCAAGAATAAGTTTTTTGTTTATAAAATTTATTATAAAGCTTTCTCTTACTCCTCTTGCAAATTTAGTTTTTCCAAATCTGAAATAAGCCGCTATTTTTCCTATAATGTTCTTTTTAAAATTTATAATAAAAGAGTTTTCTGCTTTTTTACCTGAATCTATATTTCTTTTTAATAAATTTAAAATAAGACTTGATTCAAGACATTTATTTAAGAATTTACATATCTTTAAATAAACAGAATATATAAAGCTATCTTCCAACAGATATTTAATTTTAATAAATAAAGCATAAACAAAATTTATTATAAAACTTTCTTTAAACATAAATGTTCCTTTCCAGAATTATATTCTTCTTTTATTCTTTATAAAATCAACCACAAGTCTTGCTTCTCTTACTTTAAATAAATAAGAAATAATCAAGTAAGATAAAAATCCTATTCCTGCCGCTAAAATCATATAAACAAGTATAAAAAAACCTTTTATTGTTACAAATGAAGAAATAAATGTTTCTAATGCATAAAGAATTACACCCATTATTAATGCAGCAATAATCATTGCTATAAAATCACGTATAAATTCTTTGTTTATAATATTTTTTTCTTTTCTCTGAATAGGTATTAATAGCAAAATTCCATTTACAGTAAGAGAAATTGTAGATGCAAACGCAAGGCCTCCTACATCCATTTTATCTACAAGTAAAACACAAAGAAGTATATTTACAAGAATTGATACAACCCCTGATACTAAAGGAGCACGACCTTCCTGTTTTGCAAAAAATGCTCTTGATAAAACACTTTGGAGGGCATAACCTGCCATTCCAAGTGCAAAAAAGAAAAGTGCTTTCGATGTTATTAATACAGAAAAATCATCAAACTTTTTGCCCGAATACATAAATGTGACAATCTCATTACTTAAAAACATAACACCTATCGTCATAGGTATTACAAAATACATCATAATGCGTAATGTATCACTTACTACAGAGCTAAAAGCTGATTTTTCGTTTGAAATATTAAGTCTTGAAAGTTTTGGGAATATAACATTTGTTATAGACAACACAAAAACACCTATTATTATAGTATAAAGACTGTTTGCATACTCAATAGCAGCAACACCTGAACCGCTGAAAACACCTGATGCAAAACGAGTGCTTATCATTATATTAATAGGCTGCACCCATGTGCTTACCATAATAGGAAGCATAAGAACAATAACTTTTTTTAGTCCTTCAGTTTTAAAATTGAAATCAAACTTAAATTTAAATCCTGTTTTTATAAGAGCCGGTACCTGCACAACTGCCTGCATTATCCAGCCTATTAAAAACGCTATTGCAAGGCCGTAAATACCAAACTTATCATTAAAAAATATATAATATAAAATTACTATACCATTTGATACTATACTTATTGCAGCCGGTATATTAAATTCATCAAAAGATTGAAGTATACCTACAAACGAAAAAGCAATTCCTGTAAATATTACTGTTGGGAAAAGAATTTTTAAAAGCCTTCCACAAAGCAATGTTGTTTCTGTATCAAATTTGTTGGCAAAAAGAGTTGTAAGTGGAACAGAAAATATCATACCAAGAATAGTAAGAACTGTTAAAAATAAAAATGTCACACTTATAAAATTACTGGAAAATTTAAAAGCCTCTTTTTTCCCTTTAAGTTCAAGATATTCATTAAAAACAGGTATAAAGCTTGCCGCTATAACAGATGCAAAAATAGCGTCAAAAAAGACTCTTGGAATACGGCTTGCAGTCAAAAACGCGTTTGATTCCATTCCGACTCCATAATTTATTGCTAAAAGTCTATCTCTTAATAGACCCAAAATCTTTCCTATAAAGGTTATTATCATTATAGAGCTTACCGCTGCTACAGAATTATTTTTGTTTTTAAACATATTTTACCTCAAAATCTTAATGTCAAAAAAATACATTATCTTTAATAATAAAACAAAATCTGCATTTTTACAAGAGCAAATCCTATTTCAAAATTATATGATCTTTAACTTAAATCAAACTAAAATTATTAATTATTATAAGCATCTCTTTTGTTTATATTATATATTTTTAATATTTATATAAATTAGGCGACCAAATGGTCGCCTATTTTTTAATAAATACTTTTTACGTCATAGTACATATCATTTTCAGATGCTTTTATTACAAGGTATTTATAATTTTTATTAACACTTCCGTCAGAATTAAAAAGTTCCGGAACATTAATATATCTTACACCCTCTAAAACATTGCTCCAATAAGATGTGCCGCTTGCTGAAATTACAAAAATATTTTTTCCATCTTTAACAAGATCGTTTAATACTCCTTTAAAAAGATCTGCTTCATTTTTATCTGTAAAATTAGATGGTGTTTTGTCTAAATAAATAATAATATTTTTATTGTCTGTTTTTCTTATGTCGTTTTCAAAAGTTTTCCACTGCCATGTATTTGTATTGCTTAATTTACCATTAGCAGCAGTCATCTGTACATAAGATGCTGTGCTTCCTTCTGTAAATTTATATCCTGACTGCCAAGCAAGAGTAGATTTTCCACTTCCATCAATACTTCCTTTTCCTGCAAATAAAATCATATCAGAAATACTTGAAAGTCCATTAAGCGCATCTTTTCTTGCTGCATCATATCCGGCAGGTTTAGTTGCACCATTATAGTTTACGCCGCCACTTACAGCAACATAATTATATCCAGGTTCTCTTGCTCCTATTGATACATTTTTAGGGTCTGTAAGTTTTGTACTTTCTGGAACAGCTACACTTTCATTTATAGGAAGTCTGCCTCTTAAATTATCAAAATATAAAACTTGTTCATTTGTATTTTGGTTTGAAAGGTTTGCAACATAAATAGTTTCAAGTTTTAAAGGATAGCTTAAACCAGATGGTATTTTTGCTGTAAGATCTTTATATCCATCAAAATTAATATTTTTTGTAAAGTCCACAAGAACTTCTTTACCTGTTGCATCAACCACTTTTCCTCTTAACCATCCACCGGAATTATTTCCATAAACAGAAAGAGTTAAATCACTTGGTGAACCAATATTAATAGGTGTATCAAAATTCAAATACGCTGCCTGTGTTTCTGAAGATTGTTTAAATGTATATTTAAGCATTAAAGCATTCTTTCCATCAACAACATTACTTGTTGTATATGATGCTTCTGCTTTTAAATCTTTAGGATAAACTGTTGCATTTATAGGTACTGTGTTTTCAAATGAGTTTATAGGAGCTGTTTTTCCTCCAATATTTGCTTTTATATATGTAACTGCATTTCCTTTAGTACAAGTTAAATATCCGCTTCCCTCTTTTGTAGGAACAAAATTATTTCCTTCCATAACACCTAAGTCAGATGTAACTGTAACTCCTGTTATAGGTCCCTGGTACCCTTCTGAATTTAAACCAACAAAGGATAAAGGAATGCTTTGTCCAAGTTCAGCATTTATTGAATCAACACTTGGTTTTATAGAAGATACATCCATAACATCTACAGTAAGAGTTGTATTTTTACCTTTGTAAGATGCTGCTATAACACTCTTGCCCACTGTACCAGGAGTATATTTTGAACCAGAAAATTTACCATTAGGGTCAGCAGAAACAAGTTCTACTTGGTCTATTGGTACTTCTTTTTTATTGTAATATTCATCAAATTCATAAACTTTTAAATCTATGCTGTCTCCAATAAAAATACGGTCTGAAGAAGGAACAATCGAAATACTTTCAAGTTCTCCATCTTTTCCGTCATTAAAAACACCTAAAGCATTTATAACTTTTCTTTGAGATCCGTCAGATACTTCATTTTTTAATACAACTTCATTATCAGAAACAGTTTTTGCAACCATTGTAGTAGAACCGCCACCGTCAAAGTTCATAGCTTCATAAGCACCGAACTCTTTCATAAGTTCTGCTATTTCCTGCTGGGAAGCACCAATACTCAAGCCTCTTCCGTCAACTGTCATAATAATAAGTTTATCTCCACCCTCGCTGTATCCTATTGCGGTACGTGGCTGTCTTGTTTTAAATGTAACGCCTTCACTTACAATATTTCCGCCCGATAAAATTTTGCTCGCACCAGAAATTGCCATATCTATATTGCTTAAATCAATATTTGTTGTTACTTTAAACTCAGCTGTTTGTCCTACTGCAAATTTATCTTTTGAATAACCATAAGTTGAGCTGCTTATGATTATAAGATATCCGTCGCCCATTGGTGTATTTACAGTTTCACCAGGCTGTGAAATATATGTAATATAACCGTTTTCAACTACAATTTTTACAAGGCCTTGAAATCTTTTATCTAAGTCCGCTGTACTTGTTGCCGCATTCTTATCAAAGTACATAGGGAAAACCATGTTTGTAACTTTATTCATTGAAACTATATCAAGATTTTTTACACCATTGTTTAAAAATTCAAATTTTGCAGACACAAAATTTATACTTGGATTATCTTGATTATCAAGCATGAAAGAAGCGTAATCGTTTTGTGTTTTATTTATATCCGAGCTTATGGAAACAAGATTACCATCTTTTTTAATAAGACCAAAAGAAGCAGAATAGTTTCCTGCAAGTCCAAAATAAGATGCGTTTACGCCCGCTACAGCTCCATTTTCTTCTACTATAGTTTCTGTTGTTTCTTTTAAACCATACTCTTTTGTTGAAGAAATTGGTTCAATTCTTACATTTGGAGAATTCATATCAACAGTAAGTACATTTATATTTTGCCAGCCTTCTGCTGTAAGTCTGTTAATATGTTGATATTCAACTCCTTTTGTAACAGGTTCTACAATTTTTTTATCATATAATTTTTCAGCCGCAAATGTCATATAAGCTGAAGATGAAAGTATAGTTAAGGAAATAATTCCCGCTAAAGTTTTTTTCAAAAAAGATTTTTGCATTTTCCCTACCTCCTTATTTTTTTATATTTTAACACAAAAATTTTTTTATTTGAGTATTTTTCCTTCTTTTTAATATTTTTTTAATAATATTGTCAGAAACTTCCATTACAATTTTATTATTTTACTACAAATAACTTTTTATTTCAAATATATTGTTAAAAAATATGTTTTTATGAGATTTAATTTTTAAATTATATTGAAGTATGGATTTGTAAGTAATATAATAATACTTAATTAAAAATTTTGATAGGATTTTATTATTTTAAATAAAATAAGGTAAAATTATGGACATTTTTAGCATTTTTAAAGTAGCTGGTGGCATAGGCCTTTTCCTATATGGTATGAAAGTAATGGGAAACGCAATAGGCAGACAAGCCGGCGGAAAATTCAAAAAAATTCTTGAAAATATAACTGCAAGTCCTGTCAGAAGTGTACTTCTTGGTGCAGGAATTACTGCAATAATCCAATCTTCAGCCGCAACTTCAGTTATGGTTTTAGGGTTTGTAAACTCTGGAATTATGTCCCTTGAAAGTTCTATAGGACTTATAATGGGCGCAAATATAGGTACAACGGCAACAGGTTGGATTTTAAGCCTTAACAGCATAAGCGGTACATCTTTTTTTCTTAAACTTTTAACACCTAATGGTTTTGTCCCGTTGTTAGCCTGTATAGGTTCTTTTATTATACTTTTTTCAAAAAATGAAAAAAAACAAGATATTGCCAAAATTATAATTGGGTTTGCTGTACTTATGTATGGTATGACATCTATGCAGGACGCTCTTAAACCTTTAACAGGATCTGAAGAATTTAAAAACATACTTTTAATGTTTTCAAACCCTATATTAGGTGTTTTAGTAGGTTTTGCTATTACAGCCGTAACTCAATCTTCTTCTGCATCAATAGGTATTCTTCAAGCAATATCTGTAACAGGAGGAATTACATTTCTTTCAGCCATGCCTATTGTTATGGGTATAAATATTGGCGCAGTTTTAGTTGTCATTCTTGCATCGCTTGGAAGCAGCAGAGAAGCAAAAAGAGTTGCATGTATTGACTTCTTATTTAACCTTATAGGAACAATAATATGTTTATCTGTATATTGGATTTTAAATTCCATATTTGAATTCAAAATTTCAAATGCAATAATGGGGTATGTGTCTATAGCTATGCTTCATACAGGATTTAAAATTTTAATTACTGTTATCCTTCTTCCTTTTAGACGTTTTCTTATGGCTCTTTCTAAAATTATTATTCGTCCAACAAAAGAAGAAACAAAAAGAGAAAAACTTTTGGACGATTTATTTCTTTCCACTCCTACACTTGCTATTTCAAGATGTAGAGACTTTACTGTGGAAATGGCTAAAATGGCTAAAAAATCTATTTTATTATCTATGGATTCAGTTTATAACTATAATCAGCAAGACTTTAACGAAGTTATGGAATTAGAAGATAAAGTAGATAATTATGAAGATAAACTTGGAAGTTACATGCTTAAAATTTCAACAAACAGAATTAATACAGAAGACAGTCATGAAGTTTCAAGACTTCTCCACTGTATAGGCGACTTTGAAAGAATTGCCGACCATGCTGTAAATATAATGCAATCAGCACAGGAAATTTCTGAAAAAAATCTTTCTTTTTCAGATGTAGCAAAACATGACTTAAATGTAATGTTTTCAGCTGTAAAAGAAATTTTGGATATAACCATAAATACTTTTGAAAAAAACAGTGTTGAAGATGCTCTTATGGTAGAACCACTGGAAGAAGTTGTAGACCTTCTAAAAGTATCCTTAAAATCAAGACATATAACCAGACTTCAACAAAATGAATGTTCAATAGTTGCAGGTTTTATATTCTCTGATTTAATAACATCTTGTGAAAGAATTGCTGACCACTGTTCTAATATTGCAGTTTATATTATTGAACTTTCAGAAGAAAACTTTGATATACATACTCACTTGAAACTTATAAAAAATGGTAATCCTAAATTTAATGAAAGATATAACATGTACTTAAAAAAATATCAGATATAAAAATTACCGGTGATTTTTCACCGGTTTTATTTTTATTTAACTACAAAAAAATCTATTTTTTCCTACATTCCCTCTTAAAATTATACTTTTTTTTAAAATGTAACAAAATCTGATACAAGGCATAGTATGTAGAGAAAGCATTAAATTTTAAAATTTTAGGAGGTAAATTTATATGGGTATTACAAGCTCAACTAAAAAAATAAATATTGACAGAATTGATTGTGAGGGTACTTTGAAAGTTACTTTAGGTCTTTCAGCAGCACCTGATATCACAGAAAACCCAACTGACATAGTTTTAATTCTTGACCGTTCCGGAAGTATGGCAGGCTCTCCGCTTGCTAATATGAAAGCCGGAGCAAAAACATTTATTGATATTATCGAAAAATCAACTGACGGCGTTGAAGATGGTGTTATTGGTTCAGGAAGCCGTATAGGTATCGTAAGTTTTGCAAGTACAGCAACTCAGAACACTCAGCTTATAACTTCTGTTGCTGACTTAAAAACAGCTATTGACGGTTTAAACGCCGGTGGACTTACAAATCATGAAGACGCTTTTGTAAAAGCTTTAGAATTATTTGATCCAAACTCTCAAAATGCACGTGTTCTCGTTATGTTCACAGACGGTAAAACAACAACTGGCGGTAATCCAAATACTATTACAACACAGGCAAAAAATGCTGGCGTAATTATTTATTGTATAGGATTAATCGGCGACGATGGAATTGATGTTAATACACTTAACGGATGGGCATCAGATCCTGCATCATCATACGTTCTTGTAACTCCTGATGACGCTGATCTTGAAGAACTCTTTGCAGAACTTGCAGCCAATATTTCAAATCCGGGAGCAACAAATATAGTAATTGATGAAGTAATTAATTCCGACTTCTCAATTTTAAGTGTTAATCCTCCTGATAAAGGTTCTGCTATGATTATGAATCCTACTACTATTCAGTGGAAAATTTCTGAACTTGGAGTAACAGAAAACGAAGGTGCAACTTTAGAGTTCTTTATTAGGCATATAGCTCAAACATCAGGAGAAAAATTTGTAAACGAATCTATAACTTATACAGATAACGAAGGAAATAATGTAGTATTCCCTGATCCTTCTGTATTTGTAAACTGTGATATAGTTGTTAAACCTGAAGAATGTCCTATTCCTGTAGACTTTACTATCGAAGGCTGTGAGGACTCTGTAGTTGTTGATTTAGGTGACACTTATCTTCAGTCTTTAGGACGTATTGTACAGTTAGATGTTACAATTAAAAATGTTTGTCCTAATAAAAGAGTAGCTTTAGCTGCTATTTTAACCGAAGTTGACCTGAACGGTATGGAACATCAAAGAGGTATGAAAACAGTTACTATTCCTGCTCACGAAGCACCTACATGTCGTGACGTGTTAGTAAAATGTATTAAATTCGTACTTCCAGATGATCTTGATCCTGATTTAGATAGCAGAGACACTCTTTGTAATCCAAGAAAATTTAAAGCAAGATTTATTGCAAATAACATTGACACAGACTATGCTTGCTGTGAATCTAACATTGTAATTACAAGATAAATTTTAAAACCACCCTTAAGAATTCACTCTTAAGGGTGGTTTTTTATATTTTATTCATCTTGTTTTTCTTCTTTTTTTTCTTTTCTTATTTTATCAGGTTTAAAATTCCAAAGTAAAACACCAAATATTAAAAATATATACTTAAATGGCTTATGTAATAAAGTCAAATAAACTAAACTGTCTAAAAATCTGTTTAAACTAAAACCTGAAGATGAATATGAAACTTGATTTTTAAGCGCTTCTTGCATTTCGTAGGAGATCCTTAAATTAGAAACATTATAAGGAAGTACTGCCAAAAAATATATTGCTAATAAAGCAATTAAAATATAATAAATCTTTTTCTGATTAGTTACTTTAATAGGTTTTGCTCCTAAGAATATGCTACAAGCTTGCATAAACACAAACGCCAAAAATACAAACAATAAAGGTGAATACATACTGCTTAAAAATATAGTTATTGAAGGATCATAATACCTATTTCTCATATAAACAGCATACTTGTTTAAAAACAAAAATAAAATTATAAATATTATTAAAATAATAATTTTTACAGCCAATTTTTTGTATTGTTTCCTTCTTTCAACATCTGAAGGCACGCCATAAATAATATAACTTGTTTCTGTACCAAGAGCTTCGGAAATTTTTATAAGCATTTGTATATCCGGCTGTGTTTTTCCCGTTTCATAATTTGAAACAGTTTGTCTGCTTACAAAAAGTTTTTCAGCAAGTTCGTCTTGTGATATTCCTTTTTGGGTTCTTAAAGTTTTTATGTTCTTTCCTACTCCTGTCATAAAACCCCTCCTCTTTAAGTCCTTTTTTTCTTCTTACAACTTTATCTTATATCACAAGGCCTCATTTGTCACGCAAAGATACTTTGCATAACCTTTTTTACTGTATTTTACCATTAAAAAATAATTTATATTATGAATAACAAATAAAAAAAGGCAGAGTAAAATATACTCTGCCAAATTAGTTATTAAATTTCGTTTAATTCATTTTCATCACTTGTGTCGTGCATTATTTCATCTACGACATTATCAAATTCTTTTTTTTCAAAAAGAGCTCTAAACTCATCGCCTGTAATTTTTTCTTTTTCGATAAGAAGTTTTGCAGCCGCATGAAGAACATCAATATTTTCTAACAAAAGTCTCTTTGCTTCTTCGTAAGAATGATCCATTATTTTCTTAATTTCTTTGTCTATAGTAACAGCAACTCCATCGCTGTAGTTTCTGTTATGACCCAAAGATTTTCCTAAGAAAACATCATCACTGTCTTCTCCGCCATAATGGATAGGACCCAAAACATCACTCATACCAAATTTAGTAACCATAGCTCTTGCAATAGATGTAGCTCTTTCAATATCGTTTGAAGCACCTGTAGTTATATCATCCATTATAATAAACTCAGCAGCTCTACCGCCTAAGAAAGATATAATTTCTTGTTCCATCTGTCTCTTGCTGTTATACATTCTGTCTTCTGCAGGAAGTGGCATAGTATAACCGCCCGCCGGACCTGTAGGTATAATAGAAATACTATGAACATTATCAATTTCTGGAAGAACTTCGAAAAGTATAGCATGACCGGCTTCATGGTAAGCTGTAATTTTCTTTTCTTTTTCAGAAATAACTCTGTTTTTCTTTTCTGTACCTATACCTATTTTAATGAAAGCTTTTTGGATTTCTTCCATATCAACTTTCTTTTTATTATCTCTTGCAGAAAGCAAAGCAGCTTCATTTAAAAGGTTTTCAAGGTCAGCACCTGTAAATCCTGCTGTAGTCTTTGCTACAACTTCAAAATCAACATCATCAGCAAGTGGTTTGTTTCTTGCATGAACTTTTAAAATTTCAATTCTTCCTTTTAAGTCAGGTCTTCCAACATAAACCTGTCTGTCAAAACGTCCTGGTCTTAAAATAGCTGGGTCTAAGATATCGGCTCTGTTTGTAGCAGCCATTACTATAACACCTTCATTTACACCAAAACCGTCCATTTCAACAAGGAGCTGGTTAAGTGTTTGTTCTCTTTCGTCGTGTCCGCCGCCAACTCCGGCACCTCTACGTCTACCAACAGCGTCAATTTCGTCTATGAAGACAATACAAGGAAGGTTTTTCTTAGCCTGATCAAAAAGGTCCCTTACCCTTGAAGCACCAACACCGACAAACATTTCAACAAAGTCGGAACCTGAAATACTGAAAAACTGTACTCCAGATTCTCCGGCAACAGCTTTTGCAAGAAGAGTTTTACCTGTACCAGGAGGTCCAACAAGAAGGACACCTTTAGGAATTCTTGCTCCCAATTCTGAAAACTTTTTAGGGTCTTTTAAGAACTCTACTATTTCTTCAAGCTCTTTCTTTTCTTCATCAAGACCGGCAACGTCTTTAAATGTGACTTTATTTGTAAGGTCTCCCGGTTTAGCTTTACTTTTACCGAAATTCATTACTTTACCGCCACCGCCGCCCTGCATTTTCTGGAATATAAACGAAAATACAGCTATGGCAAGTATCATCATTAATATAGATGGCAAAAGCGCTCTTAAAACACCTGTTTTTGGAAGAGCCACGTCATCTATTTTTACTCCGTAATCATCAGCTTTATCAATAAAGTTTGTTACAGAAGGTATTGTTACAGAAATTTTAGTTCCATCTTTTAATTCTGCACTTCCAACACCATAGTTATCCACATCTGTGCTTCTTTGTAATTCAACGTCTTTTACTTCTCCATTTTCAATCTTATCTATAAGATCACCATAGGTGTAATTAACTGTTTCCTGTGGACTATAGGTTTTGTTGCCAATTGCGATTGTAAAAACGATTATTACAAAAATAATAACGTAAAGTCCAATATTTTTCCAAAACTTTTTCAATCATCTTCCTCCTTATTCTTTTATTTCTTAATATTTTAAAGTCGTCAATTTCAAAACATATTTTCAAAATAATACCAATAGGTAATTCTAACATACATTATACAAAAAATCAACAACTCCAAAATTTACAAACCGTGTTTTATTATTATAAACACTTTTATCTGTAATTAACTAAAAAGACAATTTATTCCTTATTTGTCTTTTTATTAAAACATATACGTAAAATATTATGCTTAGTTTATTAAAATGTTATTCAGTACAAACGTATCCGAGATAAGGTAAATTTCTGTATTTTTCTGCATAATCAAGACCATATCCGACAACAAATTTGTCTGGTATCTCAAAACATACATAATCAACCGGAATTTCCACCTCACGTCTTGAAGGTTTGCTTAAAAAAGTACATATTTTAAGAGATTTTGGCTCCCTTCTTAAAAGCATTTTTCTTAAAATACTTAAAGTATTACCTGAATCAATAATATCTTCAAAAATAATTACATCTTTATCTTTTATATCCTGGTCAAGATCAAGGTGTATCTGCATACTTCCGCTTGAAACTGTACCTGATTTATAACTTGATGTTTTCATAAAATTAAGATTAACATCAAGAGGATAAAGCTTTCTTACAATATCTGATAAGAAAACAACACCGCCTTTTAAAACACAAACCGCAAATATTGTTTTTCCTTCATAATCTTTTTTAATTTGTTCTGCAATTTCAGCTACTTTTTCCTGAATTTCCTTTTCTGAAATTAATACTTCAATTTTATCTTCCATTTTCTTCCTCCCAGACGTATAAATAAACTACTTCTTTAGTATTATCAGATACTTTGTAATAATCGGAATATATATTTTTAAATATAAATATCACATCATTATTTAAGCATAAAAGCGGAATTCTATCTCTTTCTTCTTTAGGAATTTTTTTATCTATAAAAAAATCTTTTATTTTTTTATTTCCGTTTATACTTGAAAAATATATTTTGTCTCCGGTTTCTCTGCTTCTTAGCTTTATATCCCCATTAATTTTATTAAAATCAAATTTACTTAAATATTTTTTATTTTCATAATTCTGATTTTTTGTAAGTAGAAAAAAGCTTTTACATTCTTTTACGTATACCTTTTTTTCTATATTAATATCATAACAAAATTTGGGTGTATTTATAACTTCTTTTTTATAAAAAATTTCTGTTTTATCATAAATTAGTCTTACGCATACACCATTTAAAATATCAATGCTTTTGCCGTTTTTGCCACATTTTATAATTTTAATACAATCATCTATATTTGTCAAAGAAACATCTTTTATATTTCCTAAAATGTGTTTAATAGAAAGCCTCAAAACTCTCCTTAAAACAGCAATTTCCAGTTCTTTAAGAGATTTTGTTTGAAAATAAACTTTATTCTCTTTTATATTTACGTTTTTATTAAAAAAATCTTCTGATATTTTTTGTAAAAATTTTTCTTCTTCCGAAAGTATCATAGATGTATTAAAAATATTTTTAAAAACATTTTTATTAACTTCTTCTTTCAACAAAGGAAGTACATTAAGACGAATTTTATTTCTTGTATAAATATCTTCATCATTTGTATAATCGTTTTTAAATTCTATTTTATTATCTATAAGGTACTTTTCAATTTCTTCTCTTTCACACTCAATAAGAGGTCTTATTATATTGTCTCTTACAGGTGTAATACCAGTAAGGCCTTTTAAACCTGTTCCTCTGCAAAGTCGCATTAATACTGTTTCCACACTGTCATTTAAATTATGTGCAACTGCTATTTTTGTTGCACCATATTTTTTTAACGCATTATTAAATTCTCTGTATCTTATTAAGCGTCCCGCTTCCTCTTCCCCTATTTTATGTGTAGTTGCCTCTTTTTTAATATTACATTCAAAAAGTTCAAAAGGAACATCATATTTTTCACACATACTCTTTACATACATAGAGTCATTAAAAGCATCTTCACCTCTTACCCCATGGTTTACATGCACAACAATAAGGGATATATTATACTCTTTTCTAAGTTTTACAAGAATGCAAAAAAGGGCGACTGAATCTGCACCGCCGGAAACTCCGACAACAATTTTATCACCCATATTTATCATATTATATTTTTTTATTGTATTTAAAACTTTATTAAACATAGTAATTACCAAATATAACACTTTACGAGTATAATATATTATTATATCCAACTATTATACTAATGTAAACAGCTTTGTATCCCAATCATTATTAAATAATAATTAAAAAATTCTTATATTTATTAAGAAATGATAAATACATAAAATTTTATAAAAAAAGAGAGGAAAATATCCTCTCTTTTATTTTTTGGTAAAGACTCTTGTACAAAGTACCGTCATATCGTCTTTTCCTTTAGCCTTTGATTTTTTTTCTGCTTCTTTTAGTATATAGTCCGCCATATCCCTTGGATTACTTGAATAGAACCCCTTAAGTATATCATTCAAAAAATCTTTTGGTTTTATATTTTCGTTTGCAAAATCACAAATTCCGTCGGTTATCATAATTATGTAATCCCCGTCACGAATATCTCTTTTATATACTTCTTTGTCCATGGTTTTTATAACACCTACAGGAAGAGAATAACTTTTTAACACTTCTATTTCCTTATTGCTTCTAACTATGAAACTTTCTGCTGAACCTATTTTTATAAAATCCGCTGTGCCTGTGTAGTTGTTTATACTGCATATATCCATAGTTGAAAATGTTTCGTCATTATCACTTACAACAAGCATAGAATTTATAATATCAAGGCTAATATCATTATTGTATCCGCATTCTGTAAACTTTTCAAAAAGCTCTATCGTAGTTTTGCTCTTTTCTCTTGCTTTTTCTCCAACTCCCATTCCGTCACATAAAACAAGAAGTGTATTTCCGTTTTCATTGTCTATGATAGAATATGTATCCCC
>CALWSX010000181.1 GCA_944384285.1 uncultured Lachnospiraceae bacterium | reverse complement strand
TAAGCGCTGAAAGCTCCTTGTGCTACTAATGTAGAGTTATAACTTCCTTGAAAACGTTTTATACTCGCAATACTCAACAAATAATCGTAGTTTTGCATTTTTGTACATAAAGAAGAATTTGCATTTTGTACAAATAAGTTTCCTGCAACACATGCATTTTCACATGAAACAATATGGTTCATAATTTTTTGTACTGCGTTTTTTTCCAAATAAGTATCTGCATCTACTGTAATAAAATATGGAGTAGAAACCATTGATAATCCAGTATTTAATGCAAAAGCTTTTCCTTTTTTTTCACAAAAAACATATTCCACAGAGCAGTTTTTACAAATTATTTTTTTCATCTTAATTATTTCTTCTTTAGTTCTATCAACAGAATTATTATCTATAACTAAGAAACAAATATGTCCTTTATATTCCTGTTCTAATATTTTTCTGATAGCATTTCCTATAGTTTTTTCTTCGTTATGTGCACACATAATAATTGTGGTATCTTCTGCAGTATATTGATATTTTTTTAATTTCCAATTTAGTATGTTTGAAAAAAACATAGTACTCATTAAAAAACCGGGGAGTAATGCAATTCCTAAAATTATCCACCAAACATAAACTTTTGAGAAAATGTATGAAACATCTTTTGCCCAATTAATTGCAAAAACAAATGATATAGTTAGCCATAATATGCCAAAACATATAGAAGAAATGAATTTAGATTTCAAAATAATCACCTCTGCTACAATGTATGTCAATATATAACAAAAGGTGATTTTTTTAAATAATTTTAGATTATAAAGAAAAATAATTTGAAGAGAAAAAGATAAACTTAGAATTTATATAAGTTTTCAATTAATGAAAATAGTAAATATTTATTATAAATTTAGAATAAAAGTAAATTTTTGCAGATTAAAATAGGTAAGTTTTTAATAAAATCTGTTGAGATATGTTTAAAAAATATATAAAATTTTAAAAAATTTACAAATTATGTAATATAAATAAAGTTTTATTATAATATGTTATAATTATGTTGTTTTTAGCTTCAAAGTATGATATATACTAAAATATGACATTTTTATAAGTTGTAAAAAAATAAACAATCTAAAAGGAGACTAAAGAATGAAAAATAGGCTTTTATCGATATTTTTATCAATATGTATGTTGATAGGAATGATGCCAACAGGTGTTTTTGCAAATGATGTGGAAAACAAAGAGAATGTTATCTGTAATTGCGAAACACTTTGTTCAGAAGAAACTGTAAACAAAGATTGTCAAATTTGTAATCTTGATTATGCACAATGCAGTTATAAAGAACAAGTGATTGAGCTTTCATGTAATTGCAGTACACTTTGTAGTGAAGAATCTATAGATTCTGAATGTGAAGTATGTGCAAATGATTTTACAAAATGTAAATCAAATAATGCAGTGCAAGATGAAGATAAAGATACAGAATCTGAAAAAAGAGATGAATTTGAAGATGAAGAAGTCTTAGAAAATATTGATAAGACAGATAAAAAATCCAATCAAGAAGATAGCCCTAAAAAAGAAATTGAAAAACCAAAGAAATTAAATATGTTTAACTTTGGACAAGCAGGAACATCTGAAGATAACCCTATTTTAGTACCTGCAGATGGACTTGCATTTTCTGGCGGAACGGTTTATGGTATTTCACAGGATTTTTATAAAGAACAGAAAAAATTAATTACAGGAGATGATAATCCTGAAAATAATCCTGATTTTGTGCTTTATGTAAAAGCAAGCATTCCTTCAGAAATTAATGGAACTCCTGTAAAAAAAGTTGCATTTAACGCATTTAATAACAGTTATAGTTCAGAAAAAAATTCAAATAAAGCAATGTATGTTAATTCTAGTATTACATCAAGTTCTTATTTGAATATAGGTAGTTTTGTATTAACAGAAATAGATTTTACAGATGCTACAAATCTTGAAAGTATGGAACATCAAATTTTTAATGGCTGCACCACACTTTCAGGAGTTGTGGATTTATCAAATACAAAAATAGAAGCAATTGAAAAAATGACTTTTCAAAACTGTAAAAACTTAAAAGGTGTTGTTTTACCAGATACGCTTAAAAGAATTGGAAGCCAGATATTTGTAAACTGTACATCATTAAATTTTGTTACAACAAAAGATAAATATGATGATAGTGATCCTAATTTTACAGATTTCAGTCTTCCTAATGGATTGGAAACGATTGAAAATCATGCTTTTGTAAATGCTTTTAATGATGTAGCATTAACTGTCGTAATTCCTGAAAGTGTTAAAACAATAGGAGAGGAAGCTTTTTATACTCAGTGGGGTTCAAATCATTCTATAAACTATCTTCCAATACGTACAATTATTGTTAAAAGCACAGATGTGAGTGGGTATGACCCGAAAGCATTTAAGTATTATAGATCAGGAACATATCCGCCACGTACAGTTGTTATGCCAAATAAAGCAGTATATGATGAATTTATGATAAAGGCCGGAGGGCTTTCGTATGATAAAAATAGTATATCATATCCTTTAGATGTTTCTTTTTATAAAACAGAAACAGTGCAGGGGACACCAATATTTATAGAGAAAAAATTATATAATCAATCAATACGTTATATTGAAAACGGTGAATTATGGTACTATGATGATACTTATGAACTTCCGGAAATTCCTGGTGATGTAACACCTCAGCCAGGATATAAAGATGCATTATGGTTAATGGGCGGAAAAGAGCTTACTCTTGATTCAAAAGTAACTTCTGATACGGTTACATTAAAATCTGGTGGAGAATTAGAAGACCCTGTTGTAACTTTCAAAGTAAAAGCCAGAAAAAATGGGCAATTTCAATATGAAGAATGGACAGTAAATAGTGGTGATATTGTAAAAGTACCTATCAATGAATATATAGAAATTTTAATCGAGCCTGTTATTGAGCACCCTTTAGCAGGTAAAAATCCTGGTGATATCTTTTTCTGGTATAAATGGTATGATTCAACTGGTGATAGAAATAGTCAAGGTGTATTTAATTTTGGAAGAACTCCAAATGTTTTAAAAATTCAATTTGAAAAAGAAGAAAGAAAAGATAGTGAATATTATCAGCTTGATATAGATGGAAAAGAAGTTGGAGCAAGTACTTGGGGTCCATCTTATAATTGGGATAAAACAAAATATCTTTCTTCTGGAAAAAAATATTATATTCAGGTTGATTTATCAAAAACAGCAGAAAATCTTGCATACATAGATGCTGCATATTTTGGGGATTATTTAGAAGATGAAAGATATATACTTAAAGAAATATACGAAACTCCTGAAGAACTGATTGATGAGTATTTAGGAATGTTTGGGAATGAAACATATATTGAAAGCGATAATAGGGAATATGAGTATATATCATTTGATTGGAAATTAAAAGATGGAACCATATATTCTACAGAACCCGGGGAAACAAATATTTTTGTGTGGACTGCATCGGAAGAAGAATTTAATAATTTAGGCTGGACAAATACAAATAATATTCCTTTTACAGGTGAACTTGAAGTTCAAAACCCTTATTCTGTTATATTTATGGCTGATGGAAATATTATTGATACAAAATATTTGTCAAAATTAAGTACTTTAAAAGTTTCAGATTTCCCAACTGTTCCTAATAAAACCGGATATAATGGAGTTTGGGATATTACAGCAGATATTGTAAACCCAACAAAAAATATAGTTGTTACAGCAAACTATACACCTATTTCATATATAATTAATTATGAACTTGATGGTGGTAAAAATAATGATGATAATCCAAACAGCTATACAATAGAAGATACATTTACATTAAAAGATCCTACAAAATCAGGATATAACTTTACAGGTTGGACTTATGAAAATGAAAATACACCTAAAAAGGATATAACTATTTCAGCAGGCAGTGTTACAGGTGAACTAAATTTTGCTGCGCATTGGAAGAAAAAATCAAGTGGATCTTCAGGTGGTGGAAGCCAGGCTGCTGACATGTACTATTTAAAATATCGTGATAATGATAAGATAGTATATGAAAAACATGAGAAAGATGCCAAAGTAAAAATTAAGGGAGATGTATTTACTCCTCCTGAAGGCATGGTTTTAGTAGGTTGGAGTTTAGAAAAAAACGGTAAAGTAGATTATGAAGTCGGAGATATTTTAAAAATGCCGGATAAAGATACTACTCTTTATGCTGTATGGGAAAAAATAGAGCTTATAGATCATAATGCTTATATTACAGGTTACCCGGATGGAAGAGTTTTACCTGACAAATCTATTACTCGTGCGGAAGCTGCTCAAATTTTCTATAATCTTATTCCAAATAAAAATATAACCATTACAAAAACATTTAAAGATGTACCAGATAATGCATGGTATGCTGACGCTGTAAAAGCCCTTGCATCTATGGATATCATAAAAGGTGTAGGAGACAATAAATTTGAACCAGAAAGAGATGTTACACGTGCCGAATTTACAGCAATGGCAATGCGCTTTGCAAATAAAAACGGAAACGGCGAAAATATATTCTCTGATGTACATGAAAATGAATGGTTCTATAATGATGTAGTAAGTTCAATTAAATATGGTTTCATTACTGGTTACCCTGATGGTACATTCAGACCATACAAAAGTATTACAAGAACAGAAGTTATTGTTATTGTAAACAATATGTTAGAACGTATTCCAGATGAAAAATTTATAGATGATAATAAAAAAGAATTAAATAATTTTACTGATCTTTCATCTGATTATTGGGGTTATTATCAAATAATGGAAGCTACAAATTCTCATACTTGTGAGTTCGACAAAGATGAAGAAATTTGGGTTGAATTAATTAAATAATAAATTTGTAAACATAACTTATTAACGTTTTGTGTTAATAAGTTATGTTTTTTTTAAGATATTTGTAATAAGAACTTCATATACAAAAAGATGATTATATGTATAATTAAAATAGATATATATTATAAGCAATAATTATACATAATGATAGGAGGTATTTTTATGAAAAAATCTATTGCTTTAATTTCTGCAGTTACATTTGTAGGATCTAATTGTTTTTTGGCATTGGCAAATGATACGGATAATCTTTTGGGGCTTCGTAAATATGAAGAAGATAAGGGACACACCGTTTCATGGATAGCCGATACTAAAGAAATAACTGTAAAAAACGGAGATGATTTATTATATAAGACTAATCTTGGAAGAAACAGCATTGATTTAGATAATTTTTCACTCCAATTAGATTATAAAATTCAGGAAAACGATGGAGTAACATATTTAAAACAAGAAACACTTGATTTTATGAACAAAACTTTGTTTAACACACAAGATATTGAAACAGAAGCTTATACCATTGCTGAAAAAACTTTTGAAAGTGAAGGCAAAGTTATTAACTATCCTGAAATACAAAATTATAAGGGCGAACTTATTCAGGATTATATGAACCAAAGTATTAATAACTTGGTAAAAAAATATAGTGAAAATGAAATGTATAAAACTTTGTCATTGGATTATACAGTAGAAAAAGGTGATGACAAATATATAAGCATTCTTTTTACAGGAACAGCAACAACTGATTTATTTAAAGAGCCTGTAACTATTATGGATTCAATAACTTTTGATTTAGCTACAAGTAATGAATTTACAACAGAAAACTTTATAAAAGATAAAGAAAAACTTGATGAAATATTAAAATCCAACTCTTTAAATCCTTTAGAATACGAAAATTTAAAATTTTATTTCAAAGGAAATGATGTAGTATTTTATTTTATGCCATTAAATGACAGTGCGAAGTTAAATAATGTAATAGTTGTTTCATTAGATGAATTAAAAGAAATTGTAAACTTTGATTTAGGAGAAAAACCAGCTAGCTAATAAATAAAGGTCATATTATTAAGGGATAAAAGAAAAGGGTGTAAATATATGAAAAAAGTATTATGTACAATGTTAAGTTTGAGTTTATTATTAACCTCAAATTTAACAGCATTCGGGGTGGAGCTTGTTACAACAGAAAAAGAATATGTTTATGAATTAAAAGCAGGAGATAAAAATATTTTAAAAGATGGGAGTTCACTGGAGTTAAACAAAGAAACATATATAAAAGATGGATATTTAATGATTCCTTTAAGAGCGTTTTTTACTTCTGTTTTTGAAAATCCTAACATAGTTTGGGATAATGATAAAAAAATAGCTTCAGTTATTATAGGTGAGCACGTAATTACATTAGATGCAGATAAAAATGAAATAATGGTTAACGGTGAAAAAATATCTGTTTTTGGAGAATTAGAAATAAAAGATGGTTCTCTTTTTGTACCTATAAGAAACTGGCAAACTCTTTTTAATGAAATTGGATTTGAAGTAAAAGATTCTGATATTATATGGAATGATGTAAATAAAACCGCAAAAATCAAAATTCATAAAAAAGATATTGAAGTTGATGACAGTATGCTTAAAAAACCTCTTCCTTACGGAGAAGGAAAAGCACCGACCTATACATTGTCTTTATCACAAAAGTATGATGAAATAACAAATGTTGGAGATGGATATTTTATCGCTGAAAAAATTAATGAAAAAAATGTGCGTT